>CALBPX010000023.1 GCA_937899055.1 uncultured Bacteroidales bacterium | reverse complement strand
GGTTATTTTCTGCACTTCTTTCTTTTTGCACTAAAGAGAATTATAATGCTTTAGATTTAGAGAAAACATCGAATTCCGTAAATCCGTATAAGATTTCAGAACAAGATGCCATCGCCTCTCTGAAAAGTTTTTTGAAATCTTCCTCAACAGACAATTTCGTATCCACTAAGAGAGTTCATGTTTCAAACAGACTTAGTTCAAAGCGAATAGGAAAGATACAAGCGTTACGAACTACCCAGTCTTTTCGTTCCATGTTGTCTAAAAAGATGGAGTCAACTGCCAGAACTAAGATACATGAAATGGATCAGGGTGGTCCTAGTCTTGATACCCTGATAATTCCAGACACTTTGATTTATGTTGTGAATTTTGATGATGATGGATTTGCATTGTTGTCGGCAGATAGCAGAATATCCTCTCAAATAATTGCAGTTGTTGAATCAGGAAGTATCTCGCCTGAAGACTTCAATCTGAATGATTATCTACAACAGATGTATTCAGATACAACTCTTACATATGAAGAGTATTCTTGGGGAGAAGATGAAGATGGGGATCCGATTGCATTAGAAGACACTCTATCCATATCTTCATACGAGCTTATGTTTCAACAAGATTCGTCAGTCATTAATCGGACTCCTCACGATATTATAATAGAACTAGTTGCTAGCTATGCTTTAAATGAAATCATTAAATTCAATCCCCATTCTCCAGGAAATGGAATCGATCCAGGGGAGGAGTGGCAAAATCCCGAGACTGGACAAACAGGTCAGGATGGAGGCGGTTCTGACGATGGAGGGATAGTTACTTGTAATTGGGTAACTATTGCTGAGGTTCCAGTTATGCTTTCCACTAAATGGTTTCAGGGCTATCCTTTAAATCAATTCACTCCCATCAAGAGTGATGGCCATCATAAAGATATTGGATGTGGTCCTGTGGCTGTTGCTCAGATTTTAGCTTTCCATGAGTATCCGCAGTATTATTTTCTTCACGGCTATTATTGCGACTGGACTTTGATGAAAAGCATTTACACTACTATTGGAAGTAAGGATACATTACCTCATGATACTTCAGCAGTAATAGTACTCTCTAGATTTCTAGAAGAACTAAGAAAACAAACGAAAAGAAGCTATTGGCTTGAGTGGTTAGGGGAATCCTGGACTACTGCAAAAAACTGTAAGAAAGCTTTTAAGTCTGCTGGCTATTCTAATGTTCGTAGATTTAAAAACTATCATGAAGATCAAACGTTAAATATGTTGAATAATAATTGCCCTGTTTTCATAGGAGCAATGGATAGTGGAAGCCTTAAGGGACATTTTTGGGTGATAGATGGCTACATTTTACAGAATCTAGTCGGTGACAATGGCGCTATATACAACAGTATGACATTATTACACTGCAATTGGGGCTGGAATGGGTCTAGTGACGGATATTTCAGCAGTGGAGTTTTTGACCCAGGGAACAGTAATTACAACTGGTGGTTTAGAATGATAACATATGACAATCCTAATAACAATTAATTACTATGAAAAGAACTATTACATATTGCCTGTTAATATGCTTGCTATTCGCAAGTTCTTGCGGACCTAATTATATATCCAAGACTATAGCTTCTTTTGTCGGAAACTATGATATCTATGATAATATTACATTGCAGCAAGTGGATTTGAAATGTGCCTTTATATGTATCCACAAGGCTGAATCTGTATTCCAGACTGGTGGAACCAAAGAAAAGAGAAACAAGTTTAAAGAAATCAGTGTAAAAAACGGAGATCTTAACTATAATGGTAAAGTTAGTGGGGTGGATATTTTAGCCCTGAGTTCTGTAGCATATCCCAATGTGTCTTCTGTAAAAGTATCGTCTTTGCAAGATTATAATTCCAATTACCCTGCAAATTCTTCCCTTGACGGCATCACGAGATTTTTGTCCTGGAGCCTTAACTCTTTCATTAAGTCAGGGTACAAGAATGTTTATAACTATAGTCCAGCAGCCGTTTCTTCCCATTTTGCAAATTATGCTGGAGAATATCATACTCCTGATTCCTATTCTCAGTTTTCTGAGACCCCATCAATTAAGCCATGTTTCCCAATAGACTGTCTTGTGAAAGATCTTAAGAGCGATGATTTAAAAATGCTGATCAATTTTGCGGGACTCTATTATGACACAACTCCTGGAATCGGTTATCTGTATTTCGAGGAGCTTCCGGATGTTCCAGGGGATTATGAGATCAAAGTTGAGATAACGGACGAGAACGGGAAGATCTATACTTCTACTCTGACCATGAAGTTTGATTTCTGAGAGGATAATGATAATGTAATCTTACACACCAAAAAGAAACTTATTTACTGTGTCAAAGAGTTAGTAAGCTACAAGACTGACGAAACCATTAAACTCAGGTTCCGCCTTATCCCCTACGTGGATATAATGGACAAAGTTTAGGTGAACATCTATGCTGCCGGTCTCCACCGCCATGGCAGGTAAACCTTGTAAAGATTTTGGTATTCAGATAAACTTCATTATATACGCATTGCCGTTGCGGATATTTCCGGAAAATCCGCAATCCGTTTGAGGAAATTCAGAGCTATTATGTACCATAGAAGGAACACATCGACCACAATGACAAGAAGGGGGTAACGGAGTTTGCAAAAGAACATCCGGAGACCAAACAAATCATTGTGTCCAAAGACCGTATAAGCCGCCGTAGCGGGTGATGTGGACCTCTATTACGTGACCGACTTTTTCAAAGCCCTTTGGGCGTAAATTGCAAACAATTCATTAAAACGAGTTATACTATGAACAAATTCATCTGTTTTAAAGTCCTTTTTGTATTAGGGTTATTTTCTGCACTTCTTTCTTTTTGCACTAAAGAGAATTATAATGCTTTAGAGTTGGAGAAAACATCGAACTACGTAAATCCATATAAAATTTCGGAACAAGATGCCATTGCCTCTCTGAAAAGTTTTTTAAATTCTTCCTCAACAGACAATTTCGTATCCACAAAGAGATCTTATGTTTCAAACAGACTTAGTTCAAAACGAATAGGCAGAATACAAGCGTTACGAACTAATCAGTCCTTTCGTTCTGTATTGTCTAAAAGGATGGAGCCAACCGTCAGGACTAAGATTCATGAAATGGATCAGGGTGGTCCTAGTCTTGATACCCTTATAATCCCAGACACATTGATTTATGTTGTGAATTTTGATGATGATGGATTTGCATTGTTGTCGGCAGATAGCAGAATATCCTCCCAAATAATTGCAGTTGTTGAATCGGGAAGTATCTCTCCTGAAGACTTCAATCTGGCAGAGAGTTTGCTCCAGATGTATTCTGATACTCTTGTAAATTATGATTACAATTCATGGGGTTTGGATGAAGATGGTGACGAGATAGGCTGGGAAGATACTCTTACAGTATCTCTATATGAAGAAATGCCACCTCAAGATACTTCATTAACTCACCATTCTCCAGATAGTTTGATAATTGAACTGGTTTCTGATTATGTTGTTAGCGAAATCATCAATACTAACCCGCATTCTCCAGGCAATGGCATTGATCCTGGAGAAGAATGGCAGAATCCCGAGTCGGGACAAACTGGTCAAGAAGGGGGCGGTTCGTCTGGTGGTAGTAGTGGTTCATCGGGCAGTGGCAGTAATCCGATTAATTATACTTGGACTACAACCTCTGAAGTGCCAGAAATGCTTTCAACTAAATGGTTCCAATGGGAGCCGTTAAATTATTACTGTCCGGAAAAAGCTTTCTCGTCTGGGCAAACTCTAATAGGCTGTGGTGCTGTTGCTATGGGGCAGATTTTGGCCTATCATGCATACCCGCATATACTCTATCTTGATAATTACTATTGTGATTGGAACTTGTTAAAGAGTGTATTTACTAATTCTAATCCAGATCCGGATAGCGCTATATATTATTTAGAGATTGACTTATTATCACGTTACCTTTACAGCATAGCTAGAATCTGCCACACTCATTTTTGGGATGGTGGGTCATGGTCTTTAGCGTCAAAGTGCAAAAGAGCTTTACATGCCGCCCAATACTCTGATATTCATAAATACTGCAGCTATCGTGAGGATAAAATCTTAACAATGTTGAATAACGATTCTCCTGTTTTCATACAAGCTCTCAGGCGTGTGAGATTATTTCCAATAAATAGAATAATAGACGGCCATTCTTGGGTAATAGACGGATATAGAATTCAAGATTTAATCGATGATAACGGAGTGGTGTATAATACGCGGACACTGATGCATTGCAATTGGGGGTGGCATGGACAATGGGATGGCTACTATGAGAGTAAACTGTTTAAAATAGGAGAGGGTATAGAGGGAGTGACTCAAGGTGGCGAACATTTGATTGGCTTATATTATAAATGGCATTATAGAATAATCACTTACGATAATCCCAACCAATAAATTATGAGAAGTTTTTTATCTGTCATATCCATTGTTCTTTTTTTAATAATGGGGCAAAGTTGTGATCACCCAACAAAATTAAAAATGAAATCCTTCGTCGAGAGCTATGTCAATTACGGAGACATATCAGTGTCCCAAATTGACTTGCAGTGTCTTGTGCTTACAACTGATGATGCACATAATTTTATTTATCAGTTTTCCAAAGATAAAACAATTAAACAGAGATATTTAGATCTAAGCAAGAAATATAATGACTTAGGTTACAATAAAACAGTTACAGGAATTGTTCTTGAACTTTGCAGAGTTATAACCCCTGATATATCGAAGATAAGCATTACTTCCTCAAGTGCTTTTAATTCGAATCATGCTGAAAACTCTTCTTTGAATGATATTGTCAAGCTAATGTCGTTTTCCCTTCATCCTTATATAAGTTCTTCTTATACCCATGCTTATAATTACAACAAAGAGACCCGTTCTTTAGCCTTTAAAAAATATTGCGAACAATACTTTAGTCGTTTATGGTCCTATCCTGAATTTGGGTATGATTCAAGTTTTGCTCCTTACTTTCCGGTTGAATCCTATCTGAATAAGTTAAAACCCGGTGACATTATGATGATACCATTTTGGGATCGAGCGAGTAATTCTTTGAGTCGGGTTATCGGTTATCTGTATTTCGAGGAGCTTCCGGATGTTCCAGGGGATTATGACATCAAGGTTGAGATAACAGACGAGAACGGGAAGGTGTATAATTCAACCTTTACTATGAGATTTGATTTATGATTGTTTGAAAAAGAGAGTTTGGTGAGGAAATGATGAATCAGTATTGATTTGAATAGTTATACTTTTATTTTAAAGAACCATTTTTTTATATGAATAGATTATTTATTATAAGCCTTGCTTTAATATCCGGATTAGTCTTTGTAAGTTGTTCATCAAAGGAAAAGATAGTTTCTGTAAACTCTGTTGTTCTAAGTGAATCAGAGGTTGTTTTGACAACAGGAGAAAAGCAGACTCTCACGGCATACATTTCCCCATCAAATGCAACCGACAAGACTGTAATATGGGCTTCATCCAATGCTTCCATTGCTACCGTCTCTTCCTATGGAGAAGTAACAGCCGTGGCATTAGGTTCTGCCAGTATTTCTGCGTCATGTGACGGAATAATAGGCGAGTGTGTTATCAATGTAGTTGCTTGCAAGGCTATTGACCTTGGCCTTTCCGTAAAATGGGCGGATCGTAATGTGGGCGCAAACTCTCCAGTTGATTATGGGGATTATTTTGCTTGGGGGGAGACAACCCCCAAGTCTGATTATTCGTGGGAAACATACAAGTGGTGCAGCGGAGTTTCGGATAAGCTTACCAAATATAATAATGATGCAGATTTAGGAATTGTTGATGATAAGACGGCTCTGCTTCCTTCGGATGATGCTGCTCACGAAAAGCTAGGCGGGACATGGCGTATGCCCACTTGGGAAGAGATGGAAGAAATGCTTGAAGAAACAGACTGGTCCGAAACAACCGTCAATGGAGTTAAAGGTTTTCTTGTAACCAGTCTGAAAAATCGTAAAAGTATTTTTCTGCCATCGGCTGGAGGTATTGAAGGAAAGAATCCCCGTTACCAGAAAACTAACATTTTTTACTGGACTTCTGAAGTGGTTCCATATAATACAAAACAGGCTTTTGCTTATTACACAGATGAGGATGGGGACCCGGACTTTGCAATGGTTCCCAGAAATATCGGTTTCCCGATCCGTGCCGTCACTAAATAGTCAATCCTTAACAACCGCTGTTTCAAGCAGTCTGTAGATTCATGGTGCGTTACTTTACAACAACTCTCTTTACGCGCTTTGCTATTGAGGTATAGACTTCGTAGGGGATGGTGTCAAGGACTTTGGCCTGGTCTGTGGCGGTTGGCTTATCGCCGAAGACTGTTACTATGTCGCCGACCTTCACATCCTTGACGTTTGTAACATCAATCATGCACATGTCCATGCAGATGTTGCCGATGGTTGGAACAAGCTTGCCGTTGACGCAGAACTTGGTGTTTCCCCTGCCGAAGTGGCGGTTGATGCCGTCAGCATAGCCCAGCGGAAGGGTTGCAATCTTTGAAGGGCGGGTGATCTTGCCGTGGCGGCCATAGCCTACGGTACCGTCTTCCGGAGCAAGTTCCTTTATCTGGAGGATGCGGCACTTGAGGCTTGCAACCGGCATCACATTCTTCTGGTTTACAGCGCTTACTCCATAGATGCCGATGCCGAGCCTTACCATATCTTTCTGGTACTTGGAAAAACGCTCTATTCCTGCCGAGTTGAGAATGTGGTGGATAGGATGATATCCTATGGCCTCGTCTATCTGAGGAGCCATCTTGTCGTAGAGGGCTATCTGTGACAGGGTGAACTTGTCCCACTTCTTTTCATCGGATGCGGCCAGGTGGGAGTATATGCTCTGGACCTTGATTTCTTTGTGAGATTTGAGGAAATGGAGCAGTTCCGGCAGTTCCTTTTCCATGAATCCCAGGCGGTGCATTCCGGTATCCAGCTTGATGTGAACCGGATAAGTTTCAACGCCCATTTTCTTGAGTACGGAGTCAAACTTCTTGAGGGAATAAAGGTTGGGAATGCCAGGTTCCAGACCGTTTTCTATGATTTCCTTGTAGTAGTCTGTTCCGGTGGTAAGAACTATTACAGGGGTTTTGATTCCGCCCTGGCGGAGTTCTATTCCTTCTATGGGGTGTGCTACCGCAAAGTAGTCTGCTCCGGCCTTTTCCATCAATTTGGCAAAGTCCACCGCTCCGTGTCCGTAGCTGTTAGCCTTAATCAGAATCAAAAGTTTAGTGGTCTTGCTGAGGTAACTTCTGAAATAGCGGAAGTTATGGAGAGCGGCCTTTGAACTAATCTCCAACTGTGCAAAAGTCTGTTTTTCCATTTACTTTATCTTGTAAAAATCTGTGTACCATTTATGAAACTCAGCGATGCCTTTCTCAAGGGGTGTGTTGGGGCGGAACCCATAGTCTTCTTCGAGCAGGGCGGTGGATGCAAACGTGGTGTAAACATCGCCTTTCTGCATACCCTTCATAACCTTCCGGGCCTTTTTTCCGGCATTCTTTTCTATGGTGGCTATAAAATCCATCAGCTGCACGGGGCGGCTGTTTCCGATGTTATAGACCGGATGCTTGGATTTGTTGGGGCCTTCTATTACGGCAACTATGCCTTTGACTATGTCCTGGATGAAGCTGAAATCGCGGCTGAGATTTCCGCGGTTATATACATCTATGGACTCATCGCTGAGGATTTTCTTCATAAACTTGAACGGAGCCATGTCAGGTCTTCCCCAAGGGCCGTAAACGGTAAAGAACCTCAGGCCGGTACACGGGAGGCCGCGTTGCCGGGTATAAACATGGGCCATCAGTTCGTTGGCCTTCTTTGTTGCGGCATAGAGGCTCTGAGGGTCGTCAGTGCGGTCTTCCTCAGAAAATGGAACCTTGGCGTTGTTGCCGTAAACACTTGAAGAACTTGCATATACAAGATGCTTTACCTTATACTTGCAGCAGAGTTCCAATATATTGAAAAAACCTATGAGGTTGCTGTGGATGTAACTTGCGGGGTTTTCAAACGAGTACCTCACGCCGGCCTGAGCTGCCAGGTTGCATACCTTGTCAAACTTTCCGGCCCTGAAGATTTTGTCCATTGAAGCAAGGTCGGCTATGTCTTTGACAGAAAAGGAAAATGAACCCTTGGACTCCTTGGCGCATTTTCTGATGTAGGCCAGACGGGCTTTTTTGAGGCTTGGGTCATAGTAGGTGTTCATGTTGTCTATGCCCACAACCGTATGGCCTTTTCTGAGGAGTTCAACCGCTGTGTGCGAACCTATGAATCCGGCTACTCCGGTAAGAAGTATTCTCATAATATTTGGTCTTGAATTTATTCTTGTGTGTTTTCTTTTTCTGTGGTAAAGTCTGCGTAGCAGATATTGTCTCCCAGTCTGACATAATCTTTGCCGTCGAGAGCCTCTCTGAGAAGAGAATCCCTGCGGATTTTTCTCTGGCGGAAGAACAGCACTCCGTCAAAATTTTCTGAAAGCTGCCGGCTGCTGAGTTCACTTATGGACATTCCCTCTTTCCTGAAGTAATAGTCCAGGTTCGGACCGGTACTCAGATCGTAGTAAAGAAGCTGGCTGGAGTTGCGATTGGCAATTTCCATGGCCTGAATGCAGCCTTCCTTTACGCCCAAAAGCCGGTTTATGCGGGGCATGGAAAGACTGCCCAGAAATATCACCGCAAAAATGGAGGCCGAAACGGCGGAAATTGCAGAGGCCGTCCGCTTGTCCTTCAGATATTTTAACGCCACCAGACCGCCAAGGACCATCGGCAGCAGTATCACCCAGTAAGGAGCCCAGAGCGAAGGAAGGTTCTCAGCGATATTTTCAGGTATGAAGAACCTCCAGAATACGGAGGCAACGCCCGTCAGAATGAACAGAAAGGCAAAAAATGCAATTATGCCTTTGACCAGCCTGTCGTCCTTGAAACAGGGCAGCATAAGAGCTCCGGCATAGATGAAAAACGGAATGGCCGGAAGCAGATATATGGCTATTTTGGAGCTTACAAGAGAAAGCATTACAAGAACCGTGAGTGCAGAAACCACCATCAGCCGGATTCTGATGCCGCCCAAGAGCCTCTTTCTCCAGCCCTTGATTATGAGCACAAAGCAGAGTACGCTCCAGACGGCGGCTATCCACCAGAAGCCTATGAGATAATACCAGAAAGGAGCCTTGTGGTGGAACGAATTTACTCCGCGGTCAATAGTCTGATGGAAGAGGAGGTTGTTCAGATATGGCTTTCCGCCCTCCAGATATACTCCTGTCCACCAGAGGCCGCACAGGGCAGCCAGTATGAGCCAGAACCTCCATCCCAGATACCTTCCTATCCTGAGTTCCTTATCGCTGAGGCAGAATACAACTATGCATAAAACAGGAGCCAGAAAACCTACCGCACCCTTTGAGAATATTGCCATAAACACAAATACCGGAAGCAGGATGCGGTCTTTCCTGAACCTTCTGGCCTCGTGGGTCCAGTCCTTGTTTCTTGCCTCTGTTGCTCCTATTTTGTTGGAGTACATCTTGCCAAAAGTATATAGGGCGGCAACTATGAACATACACATGAGCATGTCCATCCTCAGAACAACGGAGGCGGCAAGAAACATTATGCTTGAGTGAAGCATCAGAAGGGCCGCCGAACTTTCCTGGCCGTTCAATTTGTTTGCTGTCCAACGGTCCATAATCCAGCTGGTTACAAAGGCCGGAACCAGGCTCAGGATAAAACTCAGAAGGAACATTGAATGGCAGCCGAAGATTTTTCTGAGCAGCATTGCAACCCAGAAGTAAAGCGGCGGCTTGTCGGCGTATGCGGCGCCGTGGTCGTAGAAGGTCAGGAAGTTGCCGTTCTGCAGTGCATCATCTACGATGTTCAGGTAGCGCAGCTCGTTGCCCGGAGTAAACTCCCTCATAATCATCAGAGGAAGCAGCATCACAAAGATGAACAGGAATATGACGAGCCTTCTTTTCATGTTTCCGTATTTAGATCTGCTGTTTGTGCAGGATCATCAGGTTTCGGGTGTAGGATATGAATCCGGTAGCCTGGCCCAGACCCAGTACGGGGTCCAGCCTGATTATGGCGTATGATACTATTACTGCGCTGCCTATCAGGCTGATAATCCAGAATCCGGCGGGCAGGTAGCTGTCGTTCCGCTTCTTGGAATAAAAGAACTGGTAAATGAATCGCAGAGTAAAAATGACCTGACCCAAAGAGCCATAGATTACAAGCCAGAGAGGAATGTTGCTGTTTTGGAATACCTGCTGCCTGAAGCCGTCAAGATCCGTAAGAATATATCCTATTCCAACAAGAGGGGTAATGAGCAGGAGTGTAAGAAGCGGTGCCTTCCACCAGATGTTGCCCTTGCTGCCTTCCAGCCGCCCGTCTTTGGACATACTCCATACTCCCTTGATTTTCAGGTTCCACATGTAGATGTAGTAGGAAATCACCTGGCCGAACATTATGGCAAAGTCGTTGCGGAGCCAGCCATATATGAACAGCATATAGGAAGCCAGCAGGCTGAGAATCCAGAAAATGGTGGGCGAAACAACCTTTTTCTTCCGTTCGCTCATTATCCACTGAACCAGAATTCTGGCGGAAAACAAGCCCTGGGCCAGAAAGCCTATCCCGAATATCAACCATTGGCTCAGTGTCTTTTCCATAATTCTCAGCGATGGGTTCAGCTACTGCAAATTGTTGTCTTTGAACGAGTAATTGATGTATCTCTTCTTCATCCACCGGTAGGCAAAGCAGTCTTTCATGGGGCCTATGAGCCTGTTCCAGACATTATACTTGGAAACTCCGGCCGTTCTGGGGAAATGCCTTACCGGAACCTGCATCATGCGGCCTCCGTCCTGCAGCTGGATAAGTGCAGGAAAGAACCTGTGCATTCCGGTGAACATGGGAACCCTCTTGGCATAGTCTGTATGCAGAATCTTCAGAGGGCAGCCGGTATCCGTAGCTCCGTCGTGAGTGAACATCTTGCGGAACCCGTTGGCAAACCGGCTCTGGAAGTTTTTCCAGGCTGAGTCTTTGCGGTTGGCCCTTATGCCCATTACCAGCGGATATTCATCTGCGTACGGAAGCAGAAGGTCAAAGTCCTCAGGAGTGGTCTGAAGATCAGCGTCTATGTAACCTACAAGCGGAGAAAATGTGTTGTCGAATCCGGCCTTGATTGCGCCGCTCAGGCCCGTTCTCTTTTCCAGAGAAATGTAGTAGAAATTCTTCCTGGCGGAACATTCGTCCTTAATCATTTCCAAAGACCGGTCTGCGCTTCCGTCGTTGACAAAAAGCACGCACATCTTCTTGTCTTCAGACGAATTGATGTACTTGTCCAGAGTCTGGGCCAGCCTTTCTATGTTCCCTTCTTCGTTAAAGACAGGAGATATTATTGTAAGCCTGTAATTTGCCGTCTTGTTCATAAGACGCAAATATACAAAATATTTATACGGCTGTTGATGCGGCGGGCAACAAAAAAGGATGGGCTCAAAACTAAGCCCATCCTTATGCTCTTTGCAGGTCAGCCATTTATTTCTTAGCTGCTTCTACAGAAGCCTTTCTGAAGTCCTTCATGAGTTTTGTGATTTCCAGGGCAGCCTTTCTTGCGCGTGTTCCGGCAGCCTTGTTACCTTTTACGATCTGAGCCTCAGCGTCCTTTGCAAAAGCCTCAAACTGAGCCTGAATGTTAGCAAATAATTTTTCCATAATTGCAATCTTAAAAATTAATTATTGTGTGTATTAGTTTTCACAACATAAAAGTACAGAAAAATTCTGTAATGTCAAAATAAAACTCAATTTCTTTTAGCCAATACCGTAATTTCCGTTGTTTTTTTATTCCAAAACGGACATTCTCTTGATATAGGCGCCCTTGAAACCATCCTCAAAACTTATTTCCGACAGCGGCTTCCAAGGCATGGCTTTGGTGCTCTTTACCACAGGAAGTGCGGGGTAGGTTCCGGTTCCTATATACGTAAGGCAGGCGTTGATGAGGTCTTCGTCTGCAGAAAAATCGTGATAAAGATCATCATATCTCTTCTGAGCCGGAGTAATGCCCTGGTCGTAGTCGGCCTTGCCCTGAGAGTTCATGCAGTAGAAGCAGATGGGCAGGAAGGCATATTCGGCCTTGCTTTCGGATACATTCTGGGGGTAGAGGAAAACATACATTCCGTTGGGCTTTCCGTAAGTTACTCCGCCTACGGTATTGATTTCCATATAAGGGCTCAGGCCGTTGATTATTGATTCTGAAGCCGATGCGGTACCCTTGCCGGTTATTACGAACAGCCTGTCCAGATTAAGCGAACCGCTGGACCGCTTAATTTTGTAGTCGGAGTCGTTTTTCTGGTTTGCGGTATTGTGGGTCAGGGTAATGAATACCTTTCCGGCGGCAGTTGCCGGTGAAAGCAGGCCGGCCAGTTCCGTGCATACGCTCAGGTCTCCGCCACCGTTGTATCTGAGGTCCAGGATGAGGTCCGTAATTCCGGCTGTTTTCATCTGCTGGAGTGTGGATGTAATCTCATTCTTCATGTTGGAATTGAAGGTAGTGTAGAGGATGTAACCCACTTTGTCGGAAGACTTGAGAGCCGGTAGGTCTGCCGAAGTGAAAGTCTTTGACAGGCTTACCGAATTGCTTTGGAAAGAGGCCTGCGTCAGGTCCAGGCTCACACTTTCTCCTTCGGGAGTTTTGAACGTGAAATTGTTGGACGCCTTGCCCAGCTCGGTATAGAAAGTGTTGTTCTTCACAAGGGTTGCCGCATCTGTGCCTCCTATGTGAGTAAGCTGCCAACCTCTTGTAATTCCGGCTTTTGCAAGCGGGGAGTTCTTATCTACATAACTGATGAAGATGCCGTAGTCGTTGAAATACTCAATGGGCTGCCCCAGATGGAATCCGTAAGAAGTGGAAACTCCGGTCTCCATAGAGTTGTAGGTTTGGCCGTTCATCATCCAGCTCCAGCGGTCTTTGCTTACCAGGTAGTCCGTAAAGTATTTTTCTACGCTTTTTCCTTTTTTGGTGTTGGAGGAAGTCATTTCCGAAGCCCAGTAGTAGTACTGCTTCATCATCTGGTCCACAAATGTCTTGACAACCGTGGAGTCAGAATCTTCTTTTTTGTCGCTGTCGTTGTCCCAGAAGGCAAGAATGCAAGAAGTGCACATCGAGTATAGAACAATTGTCATAACACTCAGGGCAACAGCTACCCTGCCTGAAAATCTCTTTATCATAATGGTCTGTTTTGATTAACTGACTACAAAAATACAAATTCCGTGCATTTTTCGTAAATTTGCTTATTCACCTGTTTAACTACAGCTATTATGGAAGGCAGTTTTGTTACCGAGTTGGCCTCTTACATAAAATCTTTCAGCGATTTTCTCTGGGGTTGGCCTCTTATAATACTTTTGGTGGGAACTCATCTGTTTCTTACCGTGCGTCTGAGGTTTCCTCAGCGATACATATTCAAGGCAATAGGCATATCTTTCAAAAGAGACAAGAATGCAGCCGGTGATGTCAGCCAGTTTGGGGCGCTTACAACCTCCCTTGCTGCAACCATCGGAACCGGCAACATAATAGGTGTGGCTACGGCGGTTTCGCTCGGAGGCCCGGGTGCTGTGCTGTGGTGCTGGATTACAGGACTTTTGGGTATAGCTACAAAATACAGCGAGGGGCTTCTTGCCATAAAATACAGGGTAAAGACTGCCAAAGGTACTATGCTGGGCGGCCCCATGTACGCTCTGGAAAGGGGAGTAGGAAGCAAGTTTCTGGCAGTTCTGTTCTGCGTTCTGGCAGCCTTGGCGGCCTTTGGAATAGGAGACTTGGTGCAGTCGAACGCAATTTCCACCCTGCTGGACCAGCAGGGCCTGTTCGGCGAGGGGTTCCACGGAATTCCCAAGCAGTGGACCGGCCTTGCCGTAGCTTTTCTGGTGATGCTTGTAACGTTCTTCGGAATCAAGGGCATTGCCCGGGTATGCGGCCTTCTGGTGCCGTTTATGGCAATATTTTACATCATAGGCTGTCTTGTTATACTGGGCATGAACTGGAGCGTACTCGGCAATACGGTTTCTCTCATATTCAATTCGGCATTTTCTGCAAAGGCCGGGGTTGGAGGACTTGCCGGATTTACCGTAATGATGGCTTGCCGCTACGGTATAGCAAGGGGGCTTTTCTCCAATGAATCAGGTATGGGTTCCGCTCCTATAGCAGCGGCTGCGGCTCAGACTAAAAACCCTGTAAGACAGGCCCTTGTGTCATCCACTGGAACATTCTGGGACACGGTCATAGTCTGCGCCCTTACAGGTCTGGTACTGGTTTCAAGCATTTATGCCAATCCGGGTATCGACTATAAAGACGGAGCAAAACTCACCCAGCTGGCCTTTGGACAGATTCCTTATGTAGGTTCCATTGTGCTTACCGTCAGTCTTGCAACATTTGCCTTTTCCACCATCCTCGGTTGGAGTTATTACGCAGAGCGCAGCGTAGAATATCTTGCCGGCCGCCGTACGGTTTTCGTTTACAGGATAGTATGGATTGTGCTCATTTACATTGGCGCCGTAATGAACCTTGAGGTGGTATGGAACTTTGCCGATATCCTCAACGGCCTTATGACAATTCCTAACATCATATCGTTGCTCCTGCTGAGCGGAGTGATAGTGAAAGAAACCCGTAAATATCTCTGGAGCAACCAACTTGACAAAGAGTCAGATGATCAGATACCGGTCATAACCGGCAGCCGTGCCACCAGGGCCGATCTCACAGAAGACCGGTAATTGCATGATTTTTGTATCTTGCGGGCGTATAGAATTTGAAACAAAGATTATTGATATGAGCAAGTTCCGTTTTATTTCTACGATGCTTTTGGCAGCATCAGTTCTTGTAATGTATTCATGCTCAAAGAGCTCTTCCGATGATGAAAAGGATCAGACAGAAACGTTCCAGACCATAAATGCAAAATTCTACTATCTGAACGGTTCTTCTGTTCCTGAAACCGTTTATACGGAGGTTGGAGCAACCCTGCAGATTTATGTAGGCAATGGTTCCACAAAAGATTTCTTCAACGGTCAGGTGAAGTGGTCATCCACCGGTTCGGGCGAACTTGCCCTGTCTGCAGTTCAGAAATCCGGAGTTGCAAAGCCTGCTACAAAAGCCGGTTACGATTATACTACAACCTCCGCAACCACCAATGCGGGCTATTATCTTCAAATCAAGCCCCGCAGCGATGGCATGACATCTCTCACGGCCAAAGATGCCGCAGGCAATTCCAAGGTTCTGATGTTCATGATCTATCCTCAGGATGAGGAATAGTTGCTTATCTGCCGGCCTTCCTATTCAAACGAATACTTCTTGCCGTATTCCAGCATCTGACCCAGATAGTCTGAATTATAAACTATCTTGTAATCCACAACCTTGCCGTTCTTTTCAACAGGAACTATATCAGGGTTGATAAATCCCTTGTAGGGTTTGAGATTCAGTGCGGCATAACGTTCCAGAACTTCCTTGTGCAGGACGGGGTCTATGTCCACGGCGTAGGTCTCTATCAGAGCCTTGCCGGCCTTATAATCGCCTTCTGACTTGATTCGCTGTATTTCTGCAAGCAGTTCTCCGAACAGGCCGCGCAGCTTTTCAAAATCGTTGATGACGAAATAGGTCTTGCCGTCTTTGGTTTTCTTTTCAATTACATTATCTGCCGCTCCGTGCTCGTAGGCCCATTCAGCTACAAGCTTGCGGTTCTGCATGTGGGCTTCGGTGTTCTTCTTGCCAAGTTCTATGCGGGTGAACTGTGTAAAGATGCCGTTGCGGATGTAGGTCATATACTCAGCCTTGTAGGCATCCTGGTTTGGCAGAAGGCCCATTTCAACCAGCTTGGGGTCAGCCAGGTAATACAGGGCAAAAAGGTCGGCTCTGGCTTCTTCCAATGCCGAGTTGAACTCCTTGAGTGCGTTTTCCTTAACTCCTGGCAGCAGCTGCCCCGATGCATGGCCCAGGCATTCGTGAAGGTCTGTATGCAGGTTGTCGGTCATCACTCCGTAGGTCTTGACCATATCTATTTCATCCTGGTCCCAGGCAAATTCGGTAAGGATGCTCTTAGGCGATTCGTTGGCGGCCTTGTCGTAGGCTTCTGTTATGTTGTTTATGGTCACGCTCTTGGAGCCGTATTCCTTGCGTATCCAGTTGGCATTTGGGAGGTTGATGCCTATAGGGGTGGAAGGGTAGCAGGCTCCGCCCAATGCCGTAACGTTTATCACCTTGGCGCTTACTCCCTTGACGTTCTCTTTCTTGAAACGCTTATCTACCGGCGAGTTGTCCTCAAACCACTGGGCCTGAGAGCTTATAGCCTCCGTTCTCTTGCTGGCTGCCAGGTCCTTGAAGTTGGCAATGCCTTCCCAGGTAGCCTTCCGGCCCAGAGGGTCGTCGTAGTCTTCAATGAAGCCATTTGTAAAGTCCACAACCTTTGCTCCGTCATCAACCCACTGGATGTTGTAGGCATCCCAATCGCGGAGATCTCCGGTAGTGTAGTACTTCACAAGCAGTTCAACGGTCTTTTTCTGGCCTTCGGTTTCTGCATATTCCTTTGCCTTGCTGAGGTTCTCTATGATCTTTTCTATGGACTTTCCGTAGAGCCCTCCTACCTTCCATACCTGTTCGGTTATGCTTCCGTCTTCTGCTTTCACCAGCTTGGAATTCAGGCCGTAGGATATAGGATGCGGATCGTTGGGGTCTTCCATCTTATCGTAAAAGTCGTTGACTTCTTTCTGTGTCAGGTTTCCTTCGTAGAAGTTGACTCCGGAGTTGGCTACCATATCTGTCTTGGAATCGTTGCAGCGGCGGAAAGGAAGAAAGTCCGGGTCGTAGATAACGGGCAGAAGTTCGCTGCACAGTTCACCCTGGCCGCTTGCCTCCATCAGGCTTTTGAAGAATTCTTGGGAGCAGGCGGGCAAAAACTTCTCTTCTCCATAGTGGTGATAGATTCCGTTTGAGAAGAACACCCTCTTGGCATAGACTATAAAGTCTTCATACTCTGCGGGGTTCAATGTTGGTGCATTATGCTTGTAGTTATCAACCGTGCCATGTTTTTCTATAATCTTTTCCAGGACCTTGCGGATTTTCAGGTTGTATTTTCCCATCTGGTCAAAGATGATGTCTCTTCCGCATTTGGCGGCTTCTGAAGTATAGTAGAGGAAGGCCTTGTTCTCAAAGCTCAGCGAATCCCAGTCGGGAATCTGGTATCGCAGAATCTGAAGGTCTGCAAATTCGTCAACGATATAGGTGAAGGGCTTGTCTGAGCCTTCCTTCTCCTGGTTTGAGCACCCTGCCAGAAGGGCTGCTGCAATGATTGCGGTCATAACTGTAATTCTTTTCATATTCGTTCAGAACTGTTTGGACTGGTAGTCGGATGTGTTGCTTTTTTCCATGTCGTCGGAACTTTCGGTAACATTCGGTTCTTTGCGGAAGGCTTCCCTGACCTTGCTTACAAACTGGTTGATGTAGGTCAGAGGATTTATCATCTGCTTGAACATTCGGTATTCCTGGGCAAAGGCTTCTTCTCTGTCTTCTATCTGCTGGTCCATCAGTTGCTGCCTGAGATGGAGCTGGTTCAGGTCGGAGACTTTGTCATCGCCGAGCAGCATCTTGGTGTACATCTTGGACATCTTGTTGGCAAACAGTTTATTGCGCAACAAGAACACTATCAGGGTGAGAATCAGCACCGCTGCCGCAATACACAGAAAGCCCAGGGCATAGTTCCCCATTGCCTGCCCCAGCAGCAGGGCCAGGGCTATGCCAAGGAAGAGCAGGATGATGCTTCCGGCAATTATGAATATGGCAGTCACGATGACCTTGTTGCTTACCCATGACATTTTTTCGGCGCCCTTCATGGCGGCGCGGTCTATCTGCATGTTCACATAGTGGCGGATAGAGGAGCCTATGCTCTCGTCCAGAGGTTTTGAGAATTTTTTCTGTTCCATAGCGTTGAACAAATATACGGAATTTTGAGTTCGGATTTCTGATGTCGCTGAAAAAGATTAAATTTGCCATGGTATTGTTTTGAAAGGAGAAGATTCCATGAAACTGAAAGTTCACATAGCGGTTTTTGCAGCAGTTCTTCTGCCTCTGGCCGCAGCATGTTCAAAGGTTGAACCCAAGGAGGTTGTGTTTGAAGAAAAGGACAAGACCATCCTTCTTTATTTTGCATCTAATAACAACCTGTCCGTTGATGCTGCATCCAACATAAGCAAAATCCTTGACGGCTACATTCCCTCCAACGGCAATATCGTGTTGTATTGCAACAACTTTGACCTTTCTACGCGGGCAATGAAAGACACCCTGCCATTGCTTGTTAACATTTACAAAGATGCCGGCGGCGCAAGACATATAGATACCATCTACCGTTTTCCGTACCAGAATTCCTGCACCAAAAACGCTATGAAGTCAGTGATAAACATCACTGCCACCATGTGTCCGGCAAAGGAGTACGGCCTGGTTCTTTGGTCTCACGGAACCGGCTGGCTTCCGGCAAATTACTATACTCTCAATCCTTCTTCTTCTACGGATGACGAAAAGCGTATGGCTTCGTTTGCACCCTCGGGCCGTCAGCCTCTGTTCCCGGAGCCTGCAGGCGGGGTTGACCCTTACGCCCACATGGTAAAATCTTTCGGCAGCGAAAACGGAACGGAAATGAGTGTGTTTGACATTCAGGAAGCTATCGGAGACAATTTCTTTGATTTCATTGCCATAGATGCCTGCCTTATGGGCGGAATAGAAATAGCCTACCAGCTCAAAGACTGCTGCAACTATTTCATTGCTTCTCCGGCGGAGATTCTTACTGACAGTTTTCCGTACGACACCGTCATTGAAAAAATGTTCAATGCAGACTATGCCGGAGTTTCCAAGGCTGTCTATGACTATTACAACGCACTCAGCGGCGATTATCACTCGGTAACCATAGCAACCGTCAAATGTTCTGAACTTACGGCCGTTGCCGAGGAGGCTGCAAAACTGTTTGACACATACCGGAGCCAGATTCAGTCAATGGACGTAACATCGGTACAGAGGTATTTCAGGTTCAACGACCATTGGTTCTACGACCTGAACGATTTTCTTGACAATCTGTGCTCGGCCTCAGAAACCGCAGCCTTTACCGCTGCCCTGCAGAAAGCGGTGGTGGCAAAATACACCACAGGCCAGATGATTGGCCTCGTTATTGATCCGACCAAATTCTCCGGCCTGAGTTGTTACATAAACAATCCTGTGGAAACAGGTCTGGCAACCTACTATCAGAAATATGCCTGGAACGAGGATGCCGGAATGATTGTTACCGTTACTTCTGAATAATCGTTACCGTTACTTCTTGAAGATTGCTACCGTTACTTGTAGCCGCTACTTCTTAAAGATTGCAGTTATTACTTGTAGCTAGCTGTTACTTGTAGTTGCTACTTCTTAAAGATTGCTACTGTTACTTCTTAAAGAAGCGGTTGTAGAGGCCTTCAAAGCCCTGTCCGTGGCGAGCCTCGTCTTTGCACATCTCGTGAACTGTGTCGTGGATGGCATCGTAGTTGAGTTTCTTGGCCTTGGTAGCAATTTCTTTCTTGCCGGCGCAAGCTCCTCTTTCTGCCTCGATTCTCTTTTCGAGATTGGTCTTGGTGTCCCATACCATTTCGCCGATGAGTTCACAGAACCTTGCGGCATGGTCTGCTTCCTCAAAAGCATATCTTCTGAATGCATCTGCAACCTCAGGATAACCCTCGCGGTCTGCCTGACGGCTCATAGCCAAATACATTCCAACTTCCGAACATTCACCTACAAAGTTGGCTTTCAGACCTTCCATGATTTCCGGATCGCAGCCCTTGGCAACTCCTATTACGTGCTCGTCTGCCCAGGCTTTCTTGGTTTCATCTTCTACAACCTCTACGAATTTTTCTCTCGGCTGTTTGCACTGCGGGCATCTCTCGGGAGCCTCAGTGCCCTCGTGGATATATCCACAAACTGTACATCTGAATTTCTTAATCATAATTGTATTGCGTTAAATTGTCAAAATTGTGGTGTTCAAAGATAGCAATCTTTTTGAATTTAACTATATTTGCACCCGCATTTCGCCCGACGGGTTCGGGCTCGGTGCAATGGGGTTCGGCGCAAGGCCGGACTGAGTAACACTTAAAAACTTAATATTATGCAGATTATCACTTTGAATGCTTCCGAAAGAGTAATCGGAACAAAGCAGGATCTCAAGAAGATCCGCAGGGCAGGAAATGTTCCCTGCATCATCTACGGCAACGGAACCCAGCATCTTGATATTGCAATTCCGCTTGCAGACATCAAAAAGATTACAGACACTCCAAAGTCTTACATCATCCACATCAACCTCAACGGCCAGGTTCATCCATGCATTCTTCACGATGCACAGTATGACCCTATCACAGACGAGGCAATCCACATTGACTTTTTGGCCATCGCTGAGAACAAGCCTGTTCAGATAGCTATTCCGGTCAACATCTTCGGTAACGCAGAAGGTGTAAAGCAGGGCGGACGCCTCAGAGTAGGTGTGAGAAAGGTTAAGGTTTGCGGTCCTCTGGACAAGCTTCCTGACCAGATAGATGTTGACATCACAAGCCTTGGAGTAGGTAAGGCTGTTTATGCCGGCGAACTCAATGTAGAGGGTTGCACTGTAACTTCTCCCAAGAAGTTGATGGTATGCGAAATCAAGCGTACACGTGCAGCCGTTGCAGCCGCAGCAGCTGAGGCCGAGGCAGCAAAATAATTTGGGATTGCTTTTTAAGAGGCAGCAAAATAATTTGGGATTGCTTTTTAAGAGGCAGCAAAATATTTTGGGCTTGCTTTTTAAGAAATAAGGGGGATGAGCATTTCATCCCCCTTTTATTGTATCGAACGCCCATTTTCAGACAAAAACACAAGTGCCCCTGACCGTTCAAGGCAATGGAAATGATTGCACCGAATATTCATTTTCGGATAAAAATTCAGGTTGTATAATGCATATATCTTCAACAGTATAATTATATCGAATACCCTTTTTCAGATAAAAATCACAGGTGGCAATTCATAATTGATTACCTTTGAAAGTTTTTTAATAGTAGTATGGCAGGAAAATTTCTCATAGCAGGTCTCGGGAACATAGGCCACGAGTATGTCGGAACCCGTCACAATGTCGGTTTTATGGTTGCCGACCGTCTGGCCTCGGATTCAGATGCAGTCTTCAGGACAGACCGTCTAGGAAGTGTTGCGGAAATATCTTACCGTGGCAGTCGGCTATTGCTTCTGAAGCCTTCGACTTACATGAACCTCAGCGGCAAGGCAGTCAGGTATTGGCTTGAGGCAGAGAACATTCCGCTTGAGAACCTGATTGTCATCTGCGATGACCTTGCCCTGCCGCTAGGCAAGGTACGTATGCGCAAGAAGGGGAGTGACGGCGGCCATAACGGACTTGCTAATATTAACCAGATTCTGGAATCTTCAGACTACTGCCGTATCCGTCTGGGTATCGGAAACGGCTTCCCACGTGGCGGGCAGATAGACTATGTGCTCGGTCAGTTCCAAGATTCCGACAAAGATCTCCTGGATCAGGCTATAACAAGGGCTGCACAAGGAGTGAAGGACTTTACTTTTATGGGAGCAGACCGGGCAATGAACATCTGCAACACAGATCCCAGGCCCGCAAACGAAGCCCCCCTGTCAAACGAAACCTCCCTGTCGAACAAAACCGGCTCAGCAGAATAATCAAAGATTGTCAAACGAAACCTCCTTGTCAAACAAATCCCGACCCACAAACGAAACCTCCCTGTCGCAAACCCCTATAATCCGTCCATTAGATGGTCAATGTCGCGGCGCT
>CALBPX010000022.1 GCA_937899055.1 uncultured Bacteroidales bacterium | reverse complement strand
TAGTAATTTTTCCTGACATTAGTATGTATTCACCCCATGTCCTGATTTTGGGCCGTTTTTATGGACCGAGCCTCTCCTTAATCTGGTAATTGTTGCGCTCGGTGGAACTGCGGGATATCATTTCCCCAAGGAAGCCGGCAAGGAATAGCATTACGCCAAGAATTACGGCTACAAGGGCAAGGTAGAAGAGGGGCTGGTCCGTGACTGCACGGAACTTGAGGCCGTTTGCCTGGTGGTAGAGCTTGGCGGCTATGATCCAGACGGTCATCACAAAGCCTATCAGGAACATCAGGATGCCGCTGCTGCCAAAGAAGTGCATGGGCTTTCCGCCAAAACGGGACAGAAACCACAGGCTCATGAGGTCCAGAAGGCCGTTCACAAAGCGGTTCATGCCAAACTTGGAAACGCCGTACTTGCGTTTCTGGTGATGGACGGGCTTCTCCCCTATCTTGGTGAAACCGGCGTTTTTGGCAAGGTAAGGGATGTAACGGTGCATCTCGCCGTACACCTCTATATTCTTTACAACCTCCTTGCGATAGGCCTTGAGGCCGCAGTTCATGTCATGGAGCTTGATGCCCGTAACCTTGCGGGCAGTCCAGTTGTAGAGCTTGGAGGGCAGGTTCTTTGTGAGTGGATTGTCCTTCCTGTGCTGCTTCCAGCCGGAAACAAGGTCGTAGCCTTCTTCGCGGATCATCCTCACCATTTCCGGGATTTCCTCCGGGGAATCCTGGAGGTCTGCATCCATCGTAACCACGATGTCCCCTTCCGCGGCGGCGAAGCCTTCGTAGAGGGCGGCCGATTTTCCGTAGTTCCTGCGGAACCTGATGGCACGCACGTCATCCATCTGCTGAATCACGCTCCAGGAGTCATCCGTGGAGCCGTCGTCCACAAAGATGATTTCATAGGTGAAGTCCTTGAGTACTTTGTCTATCCAGGCCCTCAGTTCCGGGAGGGAATCGGCCTCATTGTAAAGGGGAATTATTATAGAAAGGTCCATAACTTACTGGTCTTCTGGAGAGTTGTCATTGTCCTCCCTGGGAGGGAAGCCGCCGAAGAGTTTCTGAAGGAAAATGTAGCGTGACATGATGGAGGCAAGGACGCTGCCGTAAAGGAAGCAGTAGAGCCACTGGAAGATGAACGTGAGCACAGGGAGCTTGTCAAGGGTGCCTTCCACGGCGTCCCGGTCACTGGAAAGGAGCTGCATGCCGCTCATCATCTGATCCACCATGGTGTCAAGGGCCTCCGCCGGCATCTTCAGTATAATGAACGCCTGGGCCGATGCCAGTATGAGCCCGCTGAGGAGCGCAGCTCTCCGGCCTAGCTTGTAGGTGTCCTCCATCTTCACGCCTTCATACTTATCCCTGAAGCGGAGTATGATGTTCTTCATGATGAGTATGCACCCGAAGAACTCCACGGCCCAAAGGATGATTGCCGCAGCCTGGATAAGGAAATTGCTGCCGCTGAGGGTTGCAAGCTCCTTGAGAAGCAGGCAACCTACGGACACCGCCCCAAAGAGCAGCCCCGCCCGCGATGCTTCATTCCATATTGTATTGTTGTCAAATTTCATATAGCCTACAAATATACGCATTTTTATGTAAAGATTCCCGGTCGCTGCCGGGAATGACGGTCCGGGGCCGGGAAAGCGACGGTCCGGCCACAAAAACAGCCAAAAACTCCAAATCCTAAAATGAAAAAAAAGACAGGCAAGTGACACTGTTTAAAAGACAATTGCCTGTATATAAGGAATTTATCAAATTCTAAAAGTATAATCCACGGGCAATTGAATTACACTAAAAGATTCCCGGTATATGGCTCTTAATATGAGATGATATCCTTGAAATCACAGAGGCATCAATTCCTGTCTCCGTTGCAATTGCCTGGAATGAGTTCACTGCATCTGAAACCTCTTCCAGAATATATGCGGCATTCCTGATGTCCCCTTGCTCCGCGAAACTCATAATGTCATTTCGAGTCACCTGACGGTTTTGGCCTGACAGGCTTAAGACGTGGCGGTCCCCTATGAACTTATTCATCAGGTTTACCGTAAACGTAACATCGTAGGCCGGAGCCAACCGCCACTTTCCGTCTGGAGTGAGAATAAATGAGAAGTTTTTGTCGTGGTCGTCACACACTCCGGAAAGATAGTTGAATACAGCTCTTCTGAACACTTGTTCAAGATCCTGGTAAGACAGTCTCATCTTTCTGCACACTTTTATCAACTGCTCATAGGAAACAGTTTTTCCGTTCAGAGCCTGAAGTGTGGCCACGTGAAACTTCTCTCCGTTTTTACGGTCATAACGTTCCGTAAGGAAATGGTTTTGTCCCTCTAAATTGAGCAATTGGCAATTCTCCATCTTGATGCCGCACTTATGCGCCATTTGAGAATATGCATACTCCACTTCCGCAGTGGGCCAAACTGCAGAGTCTTTGAATTTCAGAATATAATGCGTAAAGTCTTCAGGAAGAAGAAACTGTCCGGACTTTACCTCGCCACTTTTCCAATTAATCGCAATTATGGCTTTTGGGTGCATCCCTCCGGCACTCATTCCAACCGCCATAAGTTCCGCAATTCCCGGATGGGCACTCAGGTCTACGGACGCCCCTTCCCTGCTACGCTGAATCTCCTGTGACAACTCATACAGTTCCTCAAGTACCAGTGAACTCTCCGGAGTAAGTCCATCATAAAGAGCCGGCACAAACTCCAACGCGCCCATTCCCCGTTTACCAATAAAAGCCAGTTTGTCCACCGACGTAATATCGGCGTGGCGAATCTTTCTACTGTCAACCCAAGCTGAAAATACGGCGTTTCCCCAATCATCCGGCAGTGCACCTGAAAGGAATCTGGGCAAACCTTCATATTCCGTAGCCCTGCACCAGTCCGACAACCCCTCTCTTACCATATATATACTATGATTATAGGGGCCGATAGGATCCAGATCCCAACCACAGGACACGTAGCCCGGGTGAAAAGATACAACCGCACCAAGTTTCCCAAAATGCTGCTTGTATCCTCCAACCCACTTCAACTTGCATATTTCCTGTCCCCAAAGAAGGACACTTACAATATTGTCTTTCACTTTCTTCTTGTTTTGGCATAGAGACTATCCGGCATCTCAGGCAGTACACCTGACAGGTCATCCAAGCGCTGGATGGCCCTCAGAAGAGCAATGAAGTTATCCAGACGGATTGCCCCCGCCTCTCCTCTTTCAAAACGGACAATGGTCATAACTGATACTCCGCTCTGGGAAGCCACTTCTTTCTGGGTGAGCCCTAACGCTGTGCGACACTTGCAGAAGCGCTCTCCCAGTCCAGAAGAGATTTCCCTGTTAGAAAACTCATATATGTCTTGTTCCTGCTCAATGTAATCCATATGGCAAATATACATATTTGATGATTATTATGCAAATTTTTCGCAAAAATATACAAATACGATGATTTTGGAAACCGATTCCGGCAACACATGTCCGTTTACAAAAAAGCCCCGGTCCATTTCTGGATCAGGGCTTTCGAAGAACC
>CALBPX010000021.1 GCA_937899055.1 uncultured Bacteroidales bacterium | reverse complement strand
GAGTTTCTGTATATGTCCGCAAGGCGCTCGGATTCCTTTTCGAGCAAATCTTCGGAGAGAACCGCACCCGGCTTTACAAGACTCTCATTCTGGTTGTTGCTCATGATGTCATACATGCTGACATCGGGTATATTGTAAGAAACCGTGTCAATTACATATCGCTTTCCGGGGGTGACAAGGTACTTTACTTTTGTCTTCTTGTCCGAGGTTTTAACTTCCGTAGTTATGGCTGAGTTGTAAAATCCCTTGTATTTCATGTGGTTGAGCATATTGCTGACCGAACTGTTTACAAGAGACTGATCGAATATCAGCGGAGGTGTTCCCATCTTTTCGGCAATCTTGTCCCAGCCTTTGCCGCTACCGTTTCCGGTATTGTAGAGGGCAACCGGAAACTGAAAGCCCAGAATACCGCTCTTGGGAGTCTGCTTTATGTAATTTGAGAGATCCGAAAGCTCTTCAGGCTTATCCGAAGTATATACTATTTCGTTGGAAACCAGCATACTCTGGCCTTCTGGTATGACCCTTGTCATACTGCAAGAGCAGACCGAAAGCGCAGCCAGAAACAATGTGGTAAAAGACAGTAATTTCATAAACCTCCACCGTAATTCTGTGTAAAGATACTAAAAATCATCGCGATATATGGACAATTATATCAATATTGGATATATTTGCACTGCATTCGGAATCCAACTTAGCCGGATTGCATAAATTTTTACAATGTAACTTAATTGGATTTGCTGATATGAAGAACAAGTACATCAATTTGGTTGAGCAGACTTTTGACTGGCCGCAGGCAGAATTTAAGGTAAAGGACGGAAACCTTTTCTTCCACGACATTCCTATGATGGATGTGATAGACCAGTATGGCACGCCGCTTAAAATAACCTATCTTCCAAAGATATCCAGCCAGATACAGAGGGCCAAAAGGATGTTCAACGTTGCAATGGCCAAGGTAGATTACAAAGGCTCCTACCACTATTGCTACTGCACCAAGAGCTCTCATTTTGCATTTGTCCTTCAGGAAGCGCTCAAGAACGACATCAATCTGGAAACCTCTTCCGCCTTTGACTTCAACCTTGTAGATTCGCTCTACGAGGAAGAACTCATAGACAAAAACATAATGATAATCTGCAACGGATACAAGAAAGACCTCTATATAGAAAACATTGCAGCCAAGGTAAACGACGGGTGGAAGAACATTATCCCCATTCTGGACAACATGGGCGAATTTGATGACTTTGACCGGGTTATAGAACATCCATGCAACCTGGGCATAAGAATAGCCTCAGAAGAAGAGCCTAAATTTGAATTCTACACTTCCAGGCTCGGAATCCGCTACTCAGACATAGTTCCCTTCTACAAGCAGAAAATAGCCAAGAGCAAAAAGTTTTCGCTGAAGATGCTCCACTTTTTCATCAACACCGGAATCAAGGACAATGCCTATTACTGGAACGAACTTTCCAAGTGCGTCAATGTCTATTGCGACCTCAAAGCAGTCTGCCCTGATCTGGATTCGTTAAACATAGGCGGTGGATTTCCTATAAAATCCTCTTTGGTAGAAGATTATGATTATGAATACATGACAGAGGAGGTTATATCGCAGATAAAGACGATATGCAATATGCGCGGGGTTGAAGAACCTGAAATCTTTACGGAATTCGGCAGTTTTACCGTAGGTGAAAGCGGAGCTACTATATTCCAGGTTCTGGACATCAAGCAGCAGAACGACCGTGAGCGTTGGTATATGATAGACAGTTCGTTCATGACCACCCTGCCGGACATCTGGGGTATCAAAAAGAGGTTCATCATGCTGCCCATCAACAAATGGGAAAACCAGTACCAGAGAGTATTCCTCGGCGGACTCACCTGTGATTCAGAAGATTACTACAACGCAGAGGCTCATTCCAATGCCATATTCCTTCCAATTACGGAGGGCAAACACGAAAAGGAGCCGCTGTACATAGGCTTCTTCCATACGGGCGCATATCAGGAATCCATAGCCGGCTACGGCGGAATCCAGCACTGCCTCATTCCAGCTCCCAAGCATGTCATCATAGACAAGGATGCTTCCGGAGACTATACCACCAAGCTTTTCAGCAAGGAGCAGTCGTACAAAAGCATGCTCAAGATTCTGGGCTACTGATTTTACTTTGATTATGGATAACAATCTATCTAACAGTAAAATAAAGCTGATCAGGTCTTTGAGGCAGAAGAAGTTCCGGCAAGAGACCGGCCTGTTTGCGGTAGAGGGAACAAAACTGGTTGAGGAGGCCCTTCATTCTTCATTTGAAGTGGAATCGGTCTATCGTAAGGAAGATATCGGAGAGCACACAATGCAGCGCATTTCCTCTATGTCATCGCCCTCTCCCATTCTGGCTTTGGTGAGGCAGAAAAATCTGAGTCTCAGCGATATCCCTCTGCAAAAAGGGAGGCTTTACCTGGCTCTGGACGGCCTGCGCGACCCCGGAAACCTGGGAACCATAATACGCATTGCCGAATGGTTTGGAGTGTCGGCTGTATTCTGCAGCCATGACACGGTAGAACTCTACAACCCCAAGACAGTTCAGGCCACCATGGGCGCATTGTTCAGACTGAGTGTGGTTTACTGCAATCTCAGCGATTTGTTCAGCAAGGCAGGCAGCTTGGACGTTCCCGTGTGGGGAACATTTCTGGACGGAACTCCGGTTACTTCAGACAAGCAGGCCCTTAAGGAAATGGGCCGGGGTTCAGTCATAGTCCTGGGTAATGAGTCGGAAGGTATTTCAGATCCGGTTTCAAAGCTGATCGGCAGAAAAAACCACATACTCATACCTTCGTTCAGAACAGACGGAGCCCCAAAAGACAGCCAAAGGTTCCAGGGCAGCGAATCCCTCAATGTGGCCACTGCTTGTGCGGCCATACTCAGTCTCGTAAGGGCAACCGGCTCAGTCTGATAACTGCATCCAACGGTCCAGTTTGAGGTCGCGGCTGGCCTTCAGGGCGGCATATTCCTCAGACAGTTTTTCTATCTCGGCAATATCCTGCGTGCAGGTAAGCCTGTGCTCCACTTCGGCAATCTGGTTGTCTAGGGCGGCAATTTCGTTCTCAAGTTTTTCAACTTCCTTCCTCCGCCGTCTTTCCTCTTTGCTGGCCGAGCGTATCTGCTGCGATTCCTTTATCTGCACCTCAGGTCTGGTGCTCTGGTTTTCCGGAACTTCCTGCATCTTTTCGGGCTTTGAAGTAAAAGCAGGAATAAGGTCTTTTTCAAGGTGTTCCAGATATGTTTCCATTCCTCCCAGATGCTCCCTTACCCTACCGTCTCTGAACTCATAAACCTTGTCTGCAAGGCCGCTTAGAAAGTCTCTGTCGTGAGAAACTATGATTAAGGTTCCGTCGTATTTCTGAAGAGCCTGCTTGAGAATGTCTTTGCTCTGGATATCCATGTGGTTGGTGGGTTCGTCCAATGCCAGAAGGTTGTAAGGCCTGAGTATGAGCTTTGCCATAGCCAGCCTTGCTCGCTCCCCTCCGCTGAGAACGGCAACCTTTTTGTCCACATCCTCGCCCTTGAACAGGAATGCCCCCAGTATGTCTCTCAGCCTCTGGCGGTATTCTCCGGGAGCAGCATTTTCCAAAGTGGAATATACAGTTTCGTTTTTATCCAGAATATCTTCCTGATTCTGAGCATAGTATCCAAGCGCAACATTGTAGCCGAACTCGGCCTTTCCGCCAAGGCTTTCAAGCTCCTTTATCACAACTCTCATCATAGTGGTCTTGCCTTCGCCGTTTCTTCCTACAAAGGCCACCTTCTCTCCCCTTTCAACGGTAATGTTTATGCCTGAGGCCACGGTCCTGCCCGGATAGCCGATGGCCAGATTCTCAGACTTGAACACCACCTGCCCACTCCTTGGAGCCGGAGGAAATTTTACCGTAAGGGCTGCACGGTCTTCCAGGTCCACCTCAATGCGTTCCAACTTGTCCAGGGCCTTTATGCGGCTCTGTACCTGATTGCTTTTCGTAGCCTTGTAACGGAACCGCTCTATGAACTCCTCCGTCTTTTCTATCATCCGCTGCTGGTTTTCGTAAGCGGCCCTCTGCTGTTCCATCCTCTCCTTCCTGAGAATCTTGTATTTGGAATAAGGAACCTTGTAATCATGCACTTTTGAAAGCATGATTTCTACAGTACGGCTGGTTGTACTGTCCAGAAACTTGCGGTCGTGAGAAATAAGAAGCACCGAACCTCTGAAAGATTTCAGATAGTTCTCAAACCACTGGATGGATTCTATATCCAGATGATTTGTAGGCTCGTCCAGAAGCAGGCAATCCGGCTTGGCAAGCAATATCTTTGCAAGTTCAATCCTCATCCTCCAGCCCTGGCTCAGTTCGGCGGCAGGACGGGCAAAATCCTCAGCCCTGAAGCCCAAGCCCGTAAGCACCTTTTCGGCCTGGCTTGCCGGAGGTTCGCTTTCCATTATTGCAACCCGGTCCTGAAGGTTGTTAAGTTCAACTATCAGGTTTGCGTAAGAATTTGACTGATAATCGGACCTCTGAGAAAGTTGCTCGGTTATAGAGTCAATTCTTTCATGCAGGGCAAACAAAGTGTCAAAAGCTCTCAGGGCTTCGTCCATTACAGAGCGGTCCATACTGCTTTCCATCTGTTGCGGAAGGTAGCCTATTCTTTCATCCTTGGTCTTGGTAATTGTACCGGAAGTAGGAGACACATCGCCGAGTATCAGCTTCAAAAGGGTTGACTTTCCGGCCCCGTTCTTTCCTACAAGACCTATCTTTTCATTGTCGCCGATATGGATGTTTATGTTGTCCAAAAGGGTGAAGGCACCCCATGACAGTGTCAGAGAGTTTATGGTAATCATTCTTTTTCCTCCTGATTTACAGAAGACTCAGCGTCCGATTCCTCAGCCTTTCGGCTACGGCACATAAGAATGCTTATCTCATAGAGTCCGTATAGCGGAAGCCCTACCGCCATCAGCGTAAACGGATCGCCTGTAGGAGTTATGATGGCAGCCAGAATCAGCAGCACCACAAAGGCATGCCGGCGGTACTTCTTAAGGGTATGCTTGTACAAAAGGCCGAGTTTGGAAAGCAGTGCCGCCACAGTGGGCAGTTCAAAGACCAAACCCAAAATCAGAATCAGCGAAAAGAATGTGGATATATATGACTTCAGAGAAATCTGATTTGTCACATCTTCCATTACTTGATATGTTCCCAAAAATCTGAGTGTCAGCGGGAAAAGTAGAAAATACCCTACCAGCACACCGGTGTAGAAAAACACGGCCGCCAAGGCAAAGGCCTTAACCGCTGCTCTTTTTTCCCGGGGATAGAGCGCAGGGCTTACAAAAGTCCATAGGAAGTAGAGAATCACAGGAGTTGATACCACAAACGCAAAATAGAACGATGTACTGATGTGAATGAAGAACTGTGCAGGCAGATCTATGTTAATGACATTCAGCTTGAAAGGCTCCAACGGCGGCTGCCCGAAAAGCCCCAGGAGATAATTGGCAAAACGGTATAGAGCAAAGTTACCGTCCGAAGGGCCGAAAACTATCCCGAAGGTGAAATCCTTGAAAATGAAAAATACTATGGCAACCCCTAAAAGGACAAGAGCTGAACGGAATAACACCTTCCTCAGCTCATCCAGATGCTCCCAGAATGTCATGCTCCTTTCAGCCAACGGGAGAAGTTTTTAGCTTTCGATATCCTTCTTGATATCGTTGATTGTACCCTTTACTTCGTCGTCTTTGATTTCGTTTTCCACACCCTTCACTCCGTCTTTAAAACTCTTTACTCCTTTGCCTATACCCTTCATGAGTTCAGGAATTTTACGGCCTCCGAAAAGAAGGAGAATAACGAAAGCTATGATGAGTATTTCACCCCATCCCAACGAACCGAAAATAAGAAGACTGTTCATATCATTAACTATTTTGTTGTTTCTTCAGCATGAGTGCCAGGGCACATCTGCGCAAATTTAAGAAAATATTTGCATTCGGGCCTTATTTTACATCCTCCGGAAAATACTCAGCGATTTTTTCCGTCAAAGACCTAGGGGCTCTTATCGGAACACGCCGGTCTGCGCTGATGAAGCCCACTACCACATTACCGTAGCACACCAGCTCGTCTTTCTGATTGTAAATGCGCTGGTCAAAAAGCATTTTGGCCATGGGCATCTTCGTCAGGGTTGTAGCTACTTTGAGAGTATCGCCCATCCTGGACGGAATCTTGAAGTGAATTTCCAGGCTCACAACCGGAAACATTATGTTTTCTTCCTCCATCTTCTCAATGGGAATTCCAAGTTCCTTCATCATCTGGTCGCGTCCGCATTCAAAGAAGCGTACATAGTTGGAGTGATGGACTATGCCCATCTGGTCACATTCGTAGTACCTGACCTCTAATTGACATTCCGATGTGTACATATATCTTATGACTTTTTAGAATTCAAATAACGCAGAAGCTGTCCGGAGAGCATCACAACAGATGTTACGGCAATCAGTATCAGCCAGGTTGGAAGGCTTAGCCTTACCGTCCTGAACATTTCGCCGGGGAAAAGTTGCACAATAAGCACCTGAAAAATCAGTATCAGGAGCACTACACCCACAAAATTCCGGTTCTGCCCAAGCCCTGCAAATACTCCCTTGCGGCTCATCAATACTCTGGCGTTGAACATGTTCCACACCTGCATCAGCACAAATCCGGTAAAGAATGCCGACAAGAAGACATCATAGCCCTCCTGGCCGGGGCGGTGGCTGTCGGCGAGCATGAATATGAAGGCAGCGGCAAACATTCCGGTTCCCGAAAGCAGCAGCCGGCTCCACATCTTTCCTGAGATGATGGAATCGGTGAGCCTCCTTGGTTTTTCGGTCATTACAGACGGGTCCTTAGGATCAGAAGCCAAGGCTATTGCAGCCAAAGTATCCATAATGAGGTTAATCCAGAGTATCTGAATTATGGTCAGCGGGTATTCTTCCTTCAGCAGCAGCGGGCCAGCAATGGCAGTCAGCAGGGCCGCAACATTTACGCTCAGCTGAAAGAATATGAACCTCTGTATGTTATGATAGATGCTCCTCCCCCATTCCACGGCGGTTACCACCGTGGAAAAGGAATCGTCCAGTATTATGATGTCGCTGCTTTCCTTGGCAACCGATGTTCCGCTACCCATGCTCAGGCCTACGTTGGCATAGTTGAGAGCCGGAGCGTCGTTGGTTCCGTCGCCGGTAACCGCCACAACTTCTCCCATATCCTCCAGAAGCCTGACCAGACGCATCTTGTCTTCAGGCCTGGCCCTGGACATCACTTTGATTTTGGAGATTCTCTTTTTTGCTTCATCGTCCGGCAGAAGGGCGAATTCCGCTCCTGTAATTGAATTCTCAGAAACCGTATCAGACTCCTTCCAAAGGGTTGCCTGACGGGCTATCTCTATGGCCGTAAGAGAGTTGTCGCCGGTTACTATCTTTACGGCAATGCCGGCGCTTTCGCATTTTGCAATAGCCTGGGGAACATCTTCACGTACAGGATCCTCAATTGCCACAAATCCGCTGTACTGAAGACCGCCAATCAGACTCTCCACAGGAGCCTCCGGAATATGGTCAAAAGACTTGCAGGCAAAGGCTATACAGCGCATTCCCCTTTTCTGGAATGATGCAATCTTCTCCAGCTCCTCCTGTTGTGCCGTCCGGTCCTGAACACTCATGGGAAGTATTACTTCAGGAGAACCTTTTACAAACAGTTCGCATCCGCCTGCACTGCTTGCCAAGGTGGCCATGTATTTCAAAAACGAAGCAAAAGGAATTCTGCCGAGTATGGTGGATTCTTCTCTTATCTTTACATAATCATATCCGAGACTGCGGATATTGAACAGCATTGCACATTCCGTGGGGCTGCCTATGAATTTATGGCCGTCCAGAAATGCCGTGGAATTCAGGCTTATGGCTCTGGCCGTTTCCGGACTGTTTTTCAGAGAACTGTATGCAACGCTCATCCTGTTTCTGGTAAGCGTGCCGGTCTTGTCGGTACAGATTACCGTTGCAGCGCCCATGGTTTCGCAGGAATGGAGCTTGCGTACCAGCGCATTCTGAGCCGTCATTTTGCGCATACTGTAGGCCAAAGACAGCGAAATGCTCATGGGGAGCCCTTCCGGAACAGCCATCACTATCAGTGTTACCGCCAGCATGAACATGGTTATCAGATGACTAATTCCGTCCGAGGTAGAAAGATCCAGCCCATGATGGTATTCGTAAATGAACAATGCAGCAAACACCATGACCGATATGGTCATTCCCACTTTGCCTATCTGCTTTCCGAGTTTTGCAAGCTGCCTGGACAGCGGAGTCTGCACTCCGGTGCTCTCACTTGCAGCCCTGGCGGTCTTTCCTATTTCCGTACGGTCACCTACCGTCTCCACAAGCATCACTCCCTCGCCTTCGGTTATGGCGGTGCCTCTGTACAGGTTGTTAGGCGAATATGCTGTTTTATAGTCTCTTGACTCCTCCGCCCGCTTTGCAGAAGGCTTGCTTTCGCCGTTGAGGCTTGATTCGTCGGCATAAAGGTTTACGGCATGGACCACTTTTCCGTCGGCCGGAACTTCGTCTCCGCTGCCCAGAATTACATAGTCTCCCACTACGACTTCCACCTTTGGAATAAGCGTAACAAATGATTCGCCGTTGTCTTTCTCCCTTATGACCTTAACCTGAGAATTGTCATTGATGCTGTTGAGGATGTCAAATTCCTTTCCGGCCTTGTACTCGTTCAGAAAAGAAACCAGCGTGGCCAGAATTATTGCGATGATTATACCTGCACTTTCCAGAATGGACCCCTTGGAGAAAACCAGCGTAATTGTAAGGGATATGGCAGCCGCAATGCTGAGGATGATTATCAGAGGATCCTTGAACTTGCTCAGAAACAAAACAAACCAATGCTCCCGCCTGGGAGGGGTGAGAGCATTGCTGCCGTATCTTGCCCGGCTTTCTTCTACCTGCTTGTTATTTAAGCCTTTGAAGGAGTTCATTCAGAGCCTTGAGTTTTTCCGTTGCATCGCTTTCCTTCTTACGTTCAAGCTGCACCACGGCCTGAGGGGCACCCGAAACAAACCTTTCGTTGGAGAGTTTCTTGCGAACCCCTGCAAGAAATGCTGTATAGCGGTTTATCTCTGCCTCAATCTTGGCAATCTCTGCCTTGGTATCTATCTGCACCGGTACGAAGAATTCCGTAGTGGAAACCATAAAGTTCACTCCCGTAACTGAAGGGTCAAACGAATCCACCTCCTTGATGGCCGACACATTGGCCAGTTTCATTATCAGCGATCCGGCCTGAGACATGAAAGGCTTCTTGACATAAAGCTCAACGGCCTGCTTGGGAGAAATCTGCTTGCCCTGACGGATGTTCCTGATGTTTACGATTGCTCCCCTTGCCGTTTCAAAGCAGCTTATGGCCTCAGAATCGACAGCGCCTGCGGAAGGCATGGTCTGGAGCATGATTGTTTCTCCTGCTTTTCTGGGTTGCAGATTCTGCCAGAGTTCCTCCGTGATAAAAGGCATGAAAGGATGCAGGAGTTTCAGCAAGCTGTCAAAGAAACCTATTGTCTTATTGTAAGTTACGGTATCTATCTTCTGACCGAAGGCCGGCTTTACGGCTTCCAGATACCAGGCGCAGAACTCGTCCCAGAAGAGCTTATAGACAGTCATTGTAGCGTCCGAAATCCTGAACTTTGAGAAATGGTCTTCTATTGTTGAAACAGATTTGTTCAGAAGGCTTTCAAACCATTCTACAGCCCTTGCGCAGGATGCCTCCTGAGGTGCATTCTCATCAACTTCCCAGCCGCTTATAAGGCGGAAAGCATTCCATATCTTGTTGCAGAAATTTCTGCCCTGTTCCACCTGACTCTCGTCAAAGAATATGTCATTGCCCGCCGATGAGCAGAGCAACATTCCAATTCTTACCGCATCAGCTCCATATTGCTTGATAAGCATCAGAGGATCTGGAGAATTGCCCAGAGTCTTGCTCATCTTGCGGCCGAGCTTATCTCTTACGATACCGGTAAGATAAACATTTGCAAAAGGCTCCCTGCCCATAAATTCGTCGGCTGCCATTATCATTCTGGCTACCCAGAAGAACAATATATCAGGAGCCGTAATCAGGTCGTTTGTAGGAAAATAATATGCAAGTTCGTGGTTTGGCTGCCTGTCCGGAAAGCCCGGTTTCTGAGGGTCAAAAACGCTGATTGGCCAAAGCCACGAAGAAAACCAGGTGTCAAGCACGTCTTCGTCCTGAGTCAGGTCCTCAATCTTAAGCTGAGGATATTTCCTGAGGGCCTGGGCGTATGCCTCCTCTTTCGTAGAAGCCACAAAGCATTCGCCATCGGGTGTGTAGTATGCCGGAATCTGCTGACCCCACCAAAGCTGACGGGATATGCACCAGTCCTTTACGGTTTCCATCCAATGACGGTATGTGTTGGTGAACCTGTCGGGAATCAGATTCACACGGCCTTCTTCTACGCTTGCAAGAGCCTTCTTTGCAAGGTCTTCCATCTTGAGGAACCATTGCAGGCTGAGCTTGGGTTCTATTACGGCGTCGGTTCTTTCCGAATGTCCTACCGGAGAAATGTAATCCTCGGTCTTTTCCAGGTTTCCGGCCTCGTCCAGCATCTGAACTATGTTCTTTCTGGCCTGGAACCTCTCCTGCCCCACCAGAATCTGTGCCTTTTGGTTCAGGCAGCCGTCGTCGTCTATGATATCCAGCACCGGAAGCCTGTGCCTGAGACCTATTTCATAGTCGTTTATGTCGTGAGCCGGAGTTACCTTGAGGCATCCGGTTCCGAAATCCATGGTTACATAATCATCCTCTATGATGGGTATTTCCTTGTTTATCAGCGGTATGAGTATCTTCTTGCCCCTCAGCCAATGATAGCGTTCGTCATTTGGATTTATGCAGACTGCGGCATCGGCCATTATGGTCTCCGGGCGGGTGGTTGCAATTACGATATACTTGTCGGTAGCCTTGCCGTCATCGCTGATGAAATATCTGAGGTAATAGAGCTTGCTCTTGGTTTCCTTGTGGATGACTTCTTCGTCGCTTACGGCAGTCTTTCCTACAGGGTCCCAGTTAACCATCCTTACACCTCTGTAAATGAGACCCTTGTTATAGAAATATACAAAGGTGTTTATTACCGCCTTGCTCAGTTCGGGCTCCATGGTAAAGCGGGTACGGTCCCAGTCGCACGAGGCGCCGAGCTTGCGTAACTGCTTGAGTATGATTCCGCCGTGTTCTTCTTTCCATTCCCAGGCTTCCTTGAGGAACTGCTCTCTGGTAAGCTGAGATTTTTCTATTCCCTTTTCTTTCAGACGGGCAACAACCTTGGCCTCGGTAGCTATGGAAGCATGGTCTGTTCCCGGAACCCAGCAGGCATTCTTGCCCAGCATACGGGCCCTTCTTACAAGGACATCCTGAATGGTATTGTTCATCATGTGGCCCATGTGGAGCACACCTGTAACATTTGGCGGAGGAATTACTATGGAGTAAGGCTCCCTCTCATCCGGTTCGGAGTGGAATATTTTGTTTTCTAGCCAATAAGAATACCATTTGTCTTCTGTAACAGAAGGATCGTACTTTGCAGGAATTGCCATAAATTATCTGTTTTATCAAGCAGAAACATTTCTGCTTTCACCAAACTGCAAATTTAATAAAATTCTTGCATACTCATTTTACCACGTCCTGTAACCCATTTTTAGCAGATAATCGGGATAAAATGATTATATTTGCCCGATAGTGTCTATTATAAAGTGTAAAGATATGGCAGACAACAAACAGCTGGACATAGAACTCAGCAGCGAAGTGGCTAAAGGTTCTTATTGCAACCTGAGCATAATAACACATTCTCCCAACGAATTTGTTCTGGATTTTCTGAAAATCCTGCCCGGCTTTCCAAAAGCCGTTGTAACCGAGAGGATAATCATGACTCCCGAAAATGCAAAGAGGCTCCGCGATGCCCTTGCCGATAATGTGGGAAAGTTTGAATCTCACTTTGGAAAAATTGAAATCCACAACCCCGAGCCACAGATTCCGATTGGGTTCAACCCATCTGAAAACAGATCGTAAATAGTTAGATTTTAAAGATATGAGTAAAGAATTCTCAATTGTGGTCCTTGCCAAGCAGGTTCCGGATACCAGGAATGTGGGCAAGGATGCCATGACCCCGGAAGGCACCGTAAACAGAGCCGCCCTTCCGGCAATCTTCAACCCCGAAGACATGAATGCACTGGAGCAGGCTCTGAGAATCAAGGACAAGTTTCCCGGATCAAAAGTTTACATCCTCACAATGGGGCCTTTCAGGGCTGCTGAAGTGATACGTGAGGGCCTATTCCGCGGAACGGACGGCGGAATACTGCTTACAGACCGCCGCTTTGCAGGAGCCGACACTCTTGCCACATCCTACGCCATCTCGCAGGCTATAAGAAAGATGAATCCGGATATCATAGTTGCCGGAAGGCAGGCCATAGACGGCGATACAGCCCAGGTAGGTCCTCAGGTGGCCGAAAAGCTCGGTTGGCCTCAGGTTACTTACGCTGAGGAAATTACCGATATCGATGAGCAAAAAGTTACAGTTCTGCGCAGGCTTGAAAGAGGCATAGAACTCGTCCGTTCAACCCTGCCTTGCCTTATAACCGTACATGCCACGGCAGCTCCCTGCCGTCCGCGCAACGCCAAGAACCTCCTCAAGTACAAATATGCCAGAACCTTAAACGAAGAAAAAGATCCTGCCAACGAAGGCAAGTATGCAATTTCCGTAGAAGAAAAGCCTTACCTGAGAATTCAGGAATGGACGGTTGACGATGTTGGAGGAGATGCAGAAAGCTACGGCTTTGCAGGTTCCCCCACCAAGGTCAAGAAAGTGGAAAACATTGTTTTCAAAGCTAAGGAAAGCAAGGTTCTCTCCGGTTCGGATGCAGACATAGATGAACTTATAGGAGAACTGATGGCAAATCACGAAATTGGTTAACTAATTAGAACACAGTATTATGAACAATATAATCGTATATGCAGAAACCGATTCCGGAAAGATCTGCGACGTATCTTTGGAACTGCTTACCAAAGCAAGAGGTCTGGCCGCAAAACTCGGCGTTGACGTTGAAGCCCTGCTGATTGGAAGCAATGTTGAAAAGCTGGCTCCCGAACTCTATGCATACGGAGCAAAGGTTGTACATCTTGCAGACGACCCATGTCTGGAATTCTTCCGTACGCTGCCCTACGCTGCCATTACTCTGAGAGTATTCGGCAATGAGAAACCGCAGATAGCCCTGTTCGGAGCAACCACCATTGGAAGAGACCTTGCTCCAAGGGTTTCAAGTGCACTCAAGAGCGGTCTTACAGCAGACTGTACAAGCCTGGAAATCGGCGACCATACAGATGCCAGAACCGGCAAGGAATACAAGGATCTCCTCTATCAGATCCGCCCCGCATTCGGTGGCAACATCATTGCCACTATCGTAAATCCCGAACACCGCCCGCAGATGGCAACCGTACGTGAAGGCGTTATGAAGAAAGAGCCGCTTGCAGAGCCGGTAAAGGGAACAATCAAACGCATAGATGTTTCTACCGTCTTGGTTGACAGCGATTTTGCAGTGGAAATCATCAAACGCGAAATTGAAGAGAGAAAGATAGATATCAAAGGAGCCCAGATTATAGTTGACGGAGGTTACGGCGTTGGCAGCAAGGAGAATTTCTCCCTTGTGTTTGACCTAGCCAAGACCCTCGGAGCTCAGGTTGGAGCTTCCCGTGCAGCAGTGGATGCCGGCTTTGTAGAAGGAGCCCGTCAGATTGGCCAGACCGGCGTAACCGTAAGGCCCAAACTCATCATCTGTGTGGGAGTAAGCGGCGCCATCCAGCACACGGCAGGCATGGACCAGAGCAAGATTATCATAGCAATAAACAACGACCCTGCCGCCCCTATCCACAAGATAGCCGACTACTCCATCATAGGAGACCTCAACGAAGTTGTACCAAAGATGATTGCTTCATACAAGAAGCAGAGCAAATAAGGAGGTCAGATTATGGCAAATTTTTACAAAGACAATAAAGACCTCAAGTTTCAGCTTTCGCATCCTCTGATGAAGCGGATTGTGGAACTCAAAGAAAACAACTATGCAGATTACGGAAAGTATGACTATGCCCCCAAGGATTTTGAGGACACCATAGATTCATACGACCGCGTAATGGACATCATAGGCCAGATCTGCGGCGATATCCTTGCAGCCAATGCCGAACAGGTTGATATCGACGGCCCCATCTGTAAAAACGGAAGAGTTACCTACGCCGATGGAACCAAAAAGAACCAGCAGGCTCTTACCCAGGCAGGTGTCTATGGCATAGCCCTTCCGAGGAAGTACGACGGCCTGAACTTCTCCATGGTTCCTTATGTAATTGCAGCAGAACTTACAGGAAGGGCAGATGCCGGCTATGCCAATATCTGGGGCCTGCAGGACTGTGCAGAAACCATCGCTGAGTTTGCCTCTGAAGAAATAAAGGCAGAATTCCTTCCCAGAATCCATAAGGGAGACACCTGTTCAATGGACCTTACGGAACCTGATGCAGGCTCTGACCTCCAGGCTGTTACGCTCAAGGCTACCTGGGATGAGGACAAGCAGATGTGGATGCTCAACGGCGTAAAAAGGTTCATCACCAACGGCGATGCAGACATAAAGCTCGTGCTTGCAAGAAGCGAGGAAGGCACCTCAGACGCACGCGGTCTTTCATATTTTGTACATGACAAGGCCTGGGGCGGAGTAACCGTAAGAAGAATTGAAAACAAACTCGGAATACATGGCTCCCCTACCTGCGAACTCGTATTCAGAAATGCTCCGGCAAAGATTGTTGGAGACCGCAAGATGGGCCTCATCAAATATGTGATGAGCCTTATGAACGGAGCCCGTCTGGGTGTAGGAGCACAGAGCGTGGGCATCAGCGAGGCAGCGTACCGCGAAGCCCTCAAATATGCAAACGAAAGGGAGCAGTTCGGCAAGAAGATCATAGAATTCCCTGCCGTTTACGAGATGCTGGCCGTCATGAAGGCAAAACTTCAGGCCAGCCGTGCAATCCTCTATGAAACTGCACGTTGCGTTGATGTATATAAGGCTCTCAACGCCCTTGTAACTCCGGAAAGAAAGCTCACTCCGGAAGAAAGGAAGGAGAACAAGAAGTATTCGAGATATGCCGATATGCTTACCCCTCTGCTGAAGATGACTTCATCCGAATTCTGCAATCAGAACGCATACGATGCAATCCAGGTTCACGGCGGAAGCGGCTACATGAAGGAATATCCTGTAGAAAGGCTTTACCGCGATGCAAGAATCACCACCATCTATGAGGGAACTTCTCAGCTTCAGACTGTTGCAGCCATCCGTTATGTTACCAACGGCTCATATCTGGATATGATACGCAACGAATATGAATCTCAGCAGATAAAGGTCAGCGATGAAGTAGCAGCCGCATGTCCGGATGCTCAGGCAAGGCTTGAGGCCGTAAAGGCAAGACTGGTTGCAATGACCGACCAGTATGAGAAGACCGTGGCACTTATGGAAGGCAAGCCGGAAGAATACATTGATTTCCAGGCCCGCAAGATGTGCGAAATGGCTGCTTTCATAATTGAGAGCTACCTGCTGCTTCTGGATTCGCTCAGAAGTGAATCCTTCATAGATTCCGCAGAACTCTTCTCAGAAAGAGCTCAGGCATGGAACAACGAGCGGCACTTCTACATCTACAACTGCAACAGCGAGTCCGTACTGGATACTTGCAAGAATGTTAAGAAAGATCTGGATATTGTTTATCAGGATTAATGAGCAACTATAAAGTCAAACTAAAGAATATCAAGGCCTTTGCCTTTGATGTGGATGGCGTTTTCACAGACGGGAGCGTTATCTGCATTCCAGAAACCGGAGAGCTTGTACGCACATTCAACGCAAAAGACGGTCTGGGAATGAGGCTTGCCTACATGAGCGGATACACTCTTGCCATCATTACCGGTGGCAAGAGCGATTCCATCCTCAAGAGATTTTACCCCGTTCTTGCCCACGAAGTCATTCAGGGGGCGCAGGACAAAGCTCCTGTCTTTGAAGACTTCTGCCTCCGCCATAACTTCAGGCCCGAAGAAGTTGCGTATGTAGGAGACGACCTTCCGGACATACCGGTACTGCAGAAATGCGGTCTGGCTGTATGCCCCTCAGATGCAGTAGCCGAGGTAAAGGCGGTATGCGATTTTGTTTCGGAATATCCGGGCGGAAGAGGCTGCGTCAGAAACCTGATAGAACAGGTAATGAAGGCTCAGGGCAAGTGGACTCTGGACGCATCGGCCTACCAGGCCTGGCGTCATGCCATTGAGGGAGAATACGACAAAATCTATAAGAAATAATCATGGATTCTCCCCTTTCAAAACATCTTGAAGGAAGAAGACTGATTCTGGCATCCGGTTCCCCGAGGAGACGAGAACTCCTTGGGGAACTTGGCTTGGAATTCATCCCGAGCACCGTAAAGGACTACGACGAGGCCTATCCTGCCTCTCTGAAATACGACCAGATTCCTGCATATATAGCTGAGCAGAAATCAAAACACTTCAACGGCACTCTTGAGCCGGAAGACATCCTCATAACTTCCGACACCATAGTGGCAATAGACGGCGATATCCTCGGCAAACCCAAAGACAGGCCTGATGCCATAAGAATGTTAAAGAAACTTTCCGGAAGAACCCATCACGTAGTAACCGGCGTCTGCCTCAGAAGCACAGATAAAACCATCACATTTTCAGACACTTGCGAGGTAACTTTTGATTTTCTCAGCGATGAGGACATAGAGTACTACATAGACAACTTCAAACCTTATGACAAGGCCGGAGCCTACGGCATCCAGGAATGGATAGGCCTTTCCAACATCAAATCCATAAACGGCAGCGTCTATACTGTCATAGGCCTTCCTGTCCAGAAACTCTACAAGACCCTCATGACATTCTGATGCCGTCATCGCCGAGAATGACTATACCCCTGTCAGCCATATCGCGGAGAACCTCAATGAAAAGATCCTGGTTTTGAGGGCCGGCAAGTATTTTCAGTTCAAGGAAACTGAGTCTTCCCTTCGGAGATTTTCCTATTGCCCCGGCTATTGTTTCCTCAATTGACCTGACGGAGGGCCCCTTCTTTCTCTTAAGGCAGATGTCACAGACTCCGCAATCGTTTTGCGCAGGCTGCGAGAAATACTCTATCATATAGCGACTTCGGCATTTTTGCTGCTGCATGGCGTATGTTATCATAGCCTCAGCCCTTTTCTGCATCTGAGATTTCCGCAACTTATAGCGGCTGGGGCTTATGTAAAGGTTGTTCTCCCTGAGCCTCTCGCACTTGAATACCATCATAGGAGTTCTCAGCTGCGGAATATAGCGGATGATTTTCCGTCTTGAAAGACTCTGCAACTTGGCCTTGACATTCTCTGGAGTATCTGAAGTGATTCTGGCTATGTATTCTTCATCTATCCTTACCATGTGAGAAAACAGGCCGGAGTAGGTTCTCATCAGATTCTTGACAAACTCGTCCATGACACTGCTTTCCAGCTGAACGGAATAGAGTTCCTGACGGTCTGTCAGAAACATTATACGAGATGGGTTGTCTATTTCCTCCGTCAGTTCCCAATATCCTTCCTGTTCAAGATATTTGATTGCATAATAAGCACTTACTGCATTTAACCGGTAGTTCCTGACAAATTCCTCAAGATTGAATTTACGTACGGAATACAGGCCGTCGCCGTAGGCAATCTTCAAGTGGTTGAACACATGCTGATAAACTTTGGCCATATACTCCGGCGGCGGAAAGTTAATATTGACCAACTGCCTGAGTTTCTTTGCATCAGAACTATTCCACAGCAGCACTGCCCATGCCGGAAGGCCGTCTCTTCCGGCCCTTCCTGCTTCCTGAAAATATGCTTCAAGAGAATCCGGCATGTCTATATGCGCCACCAGCCTGACATCGGCCTTGTCTATTCCCATACCAAAGGCATTGGTAGAAACAATTATGTCTGTCTTGCCGTTTTTCCAGTTCTCCTGACGGAGGTTTCTTTCGTCACGGCCGAGACCGGCGTGGTAGAAATCGGCCTTTATTCCGGAGGCCTTCAGGAACGATGCAATTTCTACACATCTTTTTCTTTCCCTGCAATATACTATGCCTGAACCTGTTCCTATTTTCTGCCCGTAGGAAGAACATATTGCCAGAAGGTTTGAGAGCTTGTCCTGACACTCCCGGGCTATGTATGCTATGTTTTTACGCTGAAAGTCAGTTGCAATAACATTCGGGGCAGAAAATTCCAACTTTTCCATGATGTCGTCCGCCACCTCCTTAGTTGCCGTTGCCGTAAGCGCAATCACCGGAACCTTTCTTCCGATTATATCGCGTACATTCTTAATCTGAAGATATGCCGGACGGAAGTCGTAGCCCCACTGCGATATGCAATGAGCCTCATCCACAACCAGATACGAAACTTTCATCTGTTCTGCTCTGGATTTGAAAGCCTCGGTAGAAAGCCTCTCCGGAGAAACATAAAGGAACTTGTAGTTGCCAAAAACTGCATTGTCCAAAGCAATGCCAATGGCCCTTGACTCCATGCCCGAATGAACGGCAAGTGCCCCTATTCCCCTTCTGCGGAGGTTTTCCACCTGATCTTTCATAAGTGCTATCAGAGGAGTAACCACAAGACAGATACCGTCTTCAGCCATTGCCGGAACCTGGAAGCATATACTCTTTCCGCCGCCTGTAGGCATAAGTGCAAGTGTGTCCTTTTTCTCAGCGATGCTCCTCAGCACCTCCTCCTGGGCTGGCCTGAAAGACTCATATCCCCAGTATCTCTGCAATATCTCCCTGTATTTCTCCATTTATCTTGTCAAGTGAATGGCAATGCCCTTTTCTGTGGTGAGTTCCAGTTTCCTGCCTGCGGGATCCATATTGGTGGAGCACCAGATGCCCTCTCCGTCAAACACTTCCTTCCTGAGAATGTAGGCTATTATACTGATGGCCAGTTGTTTTGCGCTTTCGGAAAACTTGTGTGCTCCCATATTGAATATGTTTGATGCAAATTTAGCAAAAACACTTCATGAGAAGTTTGATTATATTTCAATCCGGGAGAAAGAGGAGGACAAGCCTGGATATGTGATTGACTTTTCCAATACTGAATCGGTGGTCGATAAAGATTTTGCAGACTGCCCTGCTCAATACGCCAATAGGAACGATAAACCAAATAAAGCTTGGGACGAGGTCAAGACTAAACTGAGCGAATTAGATACGAGTCGGATACACTATGTACGACCGCCATTATATTTGATTTGCATTGATTTTGACCTGAAAGATGAAAATGGTAAGAAAGATTTTACAAGAAACCTGGAAGCAGCCT
>CALBPX010000020.1 GCA_937899055.1 uncultured Bacteroidales bacterium | reverse complement strand
CGCTTCTACCGGAACCCCGTCCTCTGGAGCGGCGATGAAAATCAGTTTACGGCCGACAGCATCCAGCTCTCCGTCCGCAACAACGCCATCCACAAAGCCAACCTCATAGAGAACGCCTTCATAATCAGCCAGGAAGACTCCATCCATTTTCACCAGATCAAAAGTACGGAAATGGTGGCCTTCTTCCGCGATAACGACATCTACCGCTTTGATGCCATGGGCGGAGTGCAAGCCATGTTCTTCTTCCGCGAAAAAGACAGTTCGGTAACCCTGATGAACCAGAAGGAATGCCGTCTGCTGACCGCCAAGATAAAAGACCGGACCATTGAGCGCGTACGCTATATCGATAACGTAAAGAGCGACCTACACCCCACATACCGCCTGCCCATAGACAAGATGAGGCTCCGCGATTTCAAATGGCGTGCCGACGAAAAGCCCCAAAGCCGCTCCGACCTTACCACCCGCAAGGTAAAGCCCAGCCAGAGGGGATCTCTGAAGAAGAGCCGCTTCCCCAACTTCTTCCATACCAGAGACTTCTTTCCGGAATCCTACCGCAAGATCATAGACCAGGCCCGAGCCGAAACCCGCCGAATCAGGGAAGAAGACCAGGCGGAGCTTGAACGCCAGCGTCAGAAAGAGGCCCGGGATGCAGAGCAGAAGCGTATGGACGAACTGAACCAGGAAGCCCTCCTCCAGCAAGAAACCCAGAAGAAGGAAGAAGGCCCTGTGATGATCTACAACAGGAATACAGAACCCGAACCCGAATAATCAAACCCACCTGACCGATGCTGGCATACGTAATCATAGGCATTGCAATTTTCTGCGGAGTAGTTGGCCTGATAGGCTGCGTACTGCCCGTGGTACCCGGCCCTCCAATCAGCTGGCTAGGTATGATGGTGCTCTACTTCTGGGGCAGGGGTACAGATTCCGCTGGGGATACGATGAGCAGCCGGCTCCTTATCATCTGGCTCATAATTACCGCGGTTGTAACCGTTCTTGATTACACGGTTCCGTCCTACCTTACCAAAGTATCCGGCGGCAGCAAGTACGCTTCCCGCGGAGCCCTGGCCGGAGTACTCGTAGGCTTGTTCTTTGCCCCAATCGGCATCATCATAGGCCCTATGATAGGGGCCTTTGTCTGCGAAGTTGCCTTTGGCGGCAAAAGCGCCGGAAAGAGCATCGTCCCCGCCCTTGGAGCCTTTGCCGGTTTCCTCTGCGGCACCCTCCTGAAGCTCATCGCCAGCGGCATGATGCTCTACTACATCTTCGTCTATAGTTTCTAACCCACATCCCCCACCTCCATCCCAGCCTTTCCATTCTCTATCTCCATACTCCCTCTTCCATCCTCATCTTCTCTCTCCATCTTTCAACCTCATCTTCCCTCATCCTCTCCTCTCTCTCCACCTTCTCTCTCCATCTTCCATCCTCATCTTCTATCTCCCTCTCCATCCTTGTTTGGGAGTTTTTCAAAAAAATCCATTACGTTGTTCCGAATATGAAAGATATTTTATATCTTTGGCCCGAGTATGCAGAGTTGTGCACTCACAGAAGGAAGCAGCCCGCATCGCTGAGCAAGAAAAATAAAAGAGTTAAAATATAAACAATACAAAAATGTCAAAAATGATTTTCAGAAACAAAGAGGAATATCGCACACCGTGGTGTGAGATAGAATCCGTTGAAACAGAAGATTTTATTGCAGGCTCACCCGACAGTACGGAAATTCCGGACGAAGACGGCGATTATGATTTCTAAAAGCATCGGTTATGAAAAAGTTATTCAGATCAATTTTTACCCTCGCAGTAGCAGGGCTTGCACTTGTTTCTTGTAACAAGGCAGATGAGGTTAATCCTCAGGATTCTGAAAAAGGATACAAGTACGCTTTTTCAGTAGTTGATGATTTTGCTTCCACTAAGGCTACGCTTGGAACAGACGGTGTATGCTGGGTAAGTGGAGACAGAGTTGGTATGTTTCTTCCTGGTTATGCGGGATATGCAAACATCGACATGGACAAAACCCCAAAAGAGGTTATTCTGTACAGCAAAAGTATAATACCCAGCGGAAGCAAGGCTTATGCTTATTATCCCTATTCTGCAGATAACACGGCAGATGACGACGAAGCAGCAAGAATTTTGTTGTCTAGAGTTCAGCAAGGTGGCACTTTGGCCGCAATGCCTATGGCCGGCATACCCTTTACCGTAGAAAACGAAGTAGCGGCACAGACAAATCAAAACGGAGTCATCAAATTCTTGAACCTTGGTTCAATCGTTGAATTTAATGTATTCTCATCAAATAGGGAGTATCTGACCGAAAGTGTTCAGTCTATTGTGTTTACCACGGAGCCTTTAGGTCAAGCCGTGGATTATATTTCAGGAGAAGCTTATGTTGATCTGACTCAAGTTGATGCATCCGATGCTTCTACACTTGAGTTGAACTTCACCAACGCAGACGCATCCTTCAATACAGTAACTGTTAATCAGGTGGCAGAAGTAGCTGCTGCAAAGGACGAAGCATCTGCCATCTACATGGTTTTGGCACCTGGCGATCATGCAGGAAACATTGTGATAAATACAGATAAGGCTTCTTATTTTTGGAGTATTTCCTCACCGATGACCTTTAAGCGCAATGGAATCAAGCATTTCAACATGGATCTTGCAAATGCTACACGCGGAACGGTTACTGAAACCGTTAAGAAATTGCCGTATGAGGAGCCGTTCTCAAGCGATATAGGTGATTTTACCACCGATGGAGCACAAGTAGCTGGCACTGATGTTTGGCAGTTCGCCTCCGGAATGGGAATGAAAGCAACTGCATACATTAGCGGTACAAGATATGAGACCGAATCTAAGCTTATATCTCCTTGGATAGACCTTACAGACGGCATTCAGTATGCTGTTGTTTCTTTCGATCATGCGTATCGCTACATAACTACAGCCACTGAAGATCTCACATTATGGGTTCTCACAGATGACACAGAAGCAACTTGGACGCAGCTCACAATACCCAACTATAGTTCTGGTACCAATTGGACTTTTGTTAACTCAGGAGAAATATCCCTTAACAGTTATGTAGGCAAGAAGGTTAAACTGGCCTTCCAATACACAAGTACATCAACTGCAGCTGCAACATGGGAAATCAAGAACTTCAGCGTTAAAGAAATTTCCGAGCCTGTAACTGCCGATCCTGTGATTTCATTTGACTCCAAAACAAACACCGTAACCATAACATGTCCTACAGAAGGTGCCCATATCGGCTACACAACAGACGGAACTGAGCCTGGAATTGATGACGAAACCGGCGATCCTAGTGGAACTACTATGGAATACACTGAACCGTTCACCATAACTGAAAGCTGCACAGTCAAGGCCTTTGCCGGAGCGGACCATATGGAGATCAGCGGAGTTGTTTCTCTTGAATGTAAGGTTGCCGGAGACTATGATTTTGAAACCATAGCCGAGCTCAACGCCCTTGCAACTACTGCAGCAACAAGTTTTTCCGGTCACTTGACAAATGCAGTGGTTTCCTACGTTCCTGCTACTAATACTGCTATCATAAAGGATGCTACCGGTTCTGTCATGTATTACAAGTCTGGCCATGGTCTCAAACAGGGTCAGACCTTTACAGGCGATATAACGGTTACATTGCAACTCTATAACAGTTTATACACAGAACTTACAGACATGTCAGCAACGTTTACAGGTGATGAAACCGTCGTTGAACCGGAAACCTTAGCTCTTTCAAGTCTGGTTGGCAACTATTCTACCTATCAGAATGCTTATGTTAAAGTTGAGAATCTTGAAGTTACTTCTGTCAGTACCTCTGACAGTGGCAGCAATGTCAATGTAACAGACGGAACCAACACCTATGTCGTTTTCACTAATAAATTTAGCAGTTCTGTATCTGTGGGCGATGTTATCACCGCAATAGGAACTGTTACCAAGTACCAAACTACTGAAGAAATCAAAGTTTGGAAGGCTGAAAACCTCATTGTTACCACTAGTCACACAGCAACTGAGCATACCATTACCATTGTTCAGCCAGAGGATGCCGGTACCAGTTCTATCAAAGTAACTGTTGATGGAAGCGAAATCACTTCCGGTACCAAGGTTATGGAAGGCAAAGAGGTTCAGGCAGAAGTGACAATAGATGGTGACTATGATTTCACAACCTGGGATATTACCGGCGCCGTAGGTCTCAGCAGCAAGACATCCCATGTTGTAACTTTCAACGTTGGTACTGAGGACATAACCGTTGCCGGCAACTTTGTAAAACATGGTGCTAAGTCATATACTATTACTTGGAACTCTACCAATAACAGTCAGAGCATAAGCAGTTATGAAAAAACCTGGAGTGTAACGGCTGATGGTTTAACCTGCAATATGGCCAATTGGAACAATAACAATAATAGCTGGAATTATGTCAAGTGCGGAAGAAGGAATAATACATCAGTTGCTACAATAACTACAGCTTCGGCTATATCTGAAGCTATCAAAACAGTTACAATGACTATTGATGCTATAACCACCGCAAAGATTAATTCAATTACCTTATATGTAAGCGACTCCGCAGATTCTGGCTGGACCTCGGCAGGTACATTTACCAAAGCTACCGGAAACCAGTCAGTAACAATCGCCGAACCTGCTGCCGATAAATATTATAAAATTGAGGTTGATTGTGATTCAGGTTCATCCAACGGACTGTTAACTCTCTCACAACTCGTTTTTTCTGAGTAATTGAATTCATGTGAAACTATAAGTTCAGACTAAGGAGCAGAGAAGTTATCCAAGCACCTAATTCTGAAGAAGGAATAAATTTGATATGCAGCGGGCAGAGCAAAACTCTGCCCGCCTTTGTTTCATATGCCCCCGCCCGTTGCTGCCCTTCGCCACCGTCCTTTCACCACCTCCTTTCACCACCGTCGGAATGGATGCACTTCGGGGGATGGTATCTTGTAACATCCTGATTTTCAACCTATCCTGAAATAAGACATCCGTTTTAGCACCCCTTATTTCAGGGATTCCTGACAATCAGCCACTTACAACCCACCATTCCCCGAAACAAGCGCCTTGCCCGCTCGTTGGCGCCCTTCGACCACCGTCCCTTACCTCTCCTTGTCCTATAAGCCCTTTGCCTACCGTTGCTGCCCTTTCACCACCGTCCTAAATGACAAGATATTGCATATCTTCATTGAACTTCCTAAATTTGCCGATAGGCTAGAGGATTTGCAGGAGGATTCAACATTTCTGAGCAAGTTTGCAGTTGCAATGAAGACGATGTCTTCTTGCGAAGAGCGTCCTTCTGTGATGGATGATGATATGCTGGTAAGAATGTTTGATGCGGCAGATCTTCACAGCTACAAGAACAACGACAAACGTAATTACAAGAAAGCCGTCATGAACGAGTTCGAGTACGAAGAAACCCTGAAAGAGTATCGCCAGGAAGGTCTTGAAGAAGGCATCCAGAAAGGCTCCGATAATAGGAACATTGAAGTAG
>CALBPX010000019.1 GCA_937899055.1 uncultured Bacteroidales bacterium | reverse complement strand
CATTGAACCTCATTACCTGCGGGGTTGCGCAAGAGACTGCCATCAGCGCACAGACCGCAATGGGCAAATATCTTAAAGGTGATATGAATCTTTTCATAACTGCTTGATTTTTAATTGTTACAGTATATTCAGGCTCTGTTCCCTGATTTTTTCAAGTTCGTCTTTCATCTTTACTACGAGTGCCTGGATTAGGGCATCGTTGGCCTTGCTTCCCAGGGTGTTGATCTCTCGCCCCATCTCCTGAACTATGAAGCCCAGTTTCTTGCCCGCCAGCGGCTCTTTCCTGAGGGTGCTTGTAAAGTAGCTGCAATGCTGGGCAAGCCTGACCTTTTCTTCGTTGATGTCGAGTTTTTCTACATAAAAGACCAGTTCCTGTTCAAGCCTTTCCGGATTGGCTTCGGCGGCATTGCCTATCTTTTGCCGGAGCCTTTCCTTTATGGCCGGTACACGCTTGACATCCAGTTTCTTTACTTCTTCCAGATATGCAAGAATGTTGCCAACTCTTTGCAAAACGTCCTTTTCCAGGGCCTTTCCTTCTGCCGTACGGTATGCATTCAGCTTTTTTATGGCCTGAGCTATGGCCCGGTCTATCTTTGCCCAGTCCGAGTCTGAGATTTCCTGCTCCTGAGTTTCAATCACATCCGGAATCCTAAGAATGGCAGACAGTATGATGCTTTGGGATATGTTGTCCGAAGCAATCAGGCCTTCCGTTTGTTTCATGAATGCTTTTACGGCCTGAGTGTTGATCTGCTTTTTCAGAACTCCGCCCTTCATTTCCTGGCCGATGGCAAAGTCTATGCTTCCGCGCACGAGTTCTGTTGCCAGCAACTTTCTTATTTCCAGCTCTTTCTCTTTTGGCAAAAAAGAACCTTTGATGCTTATGTCTGCATTTTTTCCGTTCAGCGATTTAATCTCAACGGTTATTTTGCTGTGGTCGGAAAGGGTACATTCGCCTTTTCCGTAGCCTGTCATAGATTTTATCATATCGCACAAATTTAATATATTTTCTCGAGCAGAAATGAGTATATTTGCCGTTTGAAAAAACAATCTTGCATTATGGAAGACAAAAATCTCAACACCACTGCTGAGGAGTCCAAAAACCTCAACTTCATAGAAGAAATCATAGAGGAAGATCTCAGATCCGGAAAACACAAGAGCATACTCACCCGTTTTCCTCCGGAGCCTAACGGTTATCTTCATATAGGGCATGCAAAGAGTATCTGCCTGAACTTTGGAGTTGCTAAGAAATACGGTGGCAAGACCAACCTCCGTTTCGACGACACCAACCCTACAAAAGAGGATGTTGAGTATGTAGATTCCATAAAGCAGGACATCCGCTGGCTTGGCTTCCAATGGGCAGAGGAACGTTATGCTTCGGATTACTTCCCGCAGTTGTATGATTGGGCTGAACTTCTGATTCAGAAGGACTTGGCTTATGTAGATGACCAGACCTTGGAGCAGATCCGCCTCAACCGCGGCACGGTTCAGAAACCCGGAACCCCTTCTCCTTGGAGAGACCGCAGCACGGAGGAAAACCTGGAACTGTTCCGCGCAATGAGAGACGGAAAGTTCAAGGAAGGTGAAAAGGTTCTGCGTGCTAAGATAGACATGGCGCATCCGAACATGCTTTTCAGAGATCCTATAATCTACCGTATCAACTACACTCCTCATCACCGTACCGGTACCAAATGGTGCATCTATCCGATGTATGACTTTGCTCATGGCCAGAGCGATTCCATAGAAGGTATCACTCACAGTATCTGTACATTGGAGTTTGACGTCCACCGTCCTTTATACGACTGGTTCATAGAAAAACTGGAGATTTTCCCAAGCCATCAGTACGAGTTTGCAAGACTCAACCTGACCTATACCGTTATGAGCAAACGCAAGCTTCTGGAGCTTGTAAAGAACAACTATGTAAGGGGTTGGGACGACCCTCGCATGCCCACAATCTGCGGCATAAGAAGAAGAGGATATACTCCTGAGAGCATAAAGATGTTTGCAGAAAAGGTAGGAGTTGCAAAGCGCGACAACATCATAGACCTCAGCCTCATGGAATGGTGCGTCAGAGAAGACCTCAACGCAAGGAGCAACCGCTATATGGCTGTTCTTGACCCTGTTGAACTGGAACTCGAAGGCTGGCCGGAAGGTAAGGTGGATTGGGTAGAGGCTCCTATGAACCCGGCTTTTCCGGACGGAGACAAGCGTAAGATTCCATTTACCGGGCACATCTACATAGAAAGGGCAGACTTTATGGAGAACCCTCCTAAGAAGTATTTCCGCCTGCAACCCGGTGGCGAGGTAAGGCTCAAGTACGGCTACATCATCAAGTGTAAAGACATAGTCAAAGACAATGACGGCAACATCACAAAAATATTCTGCACTTATGACCCGCAGTCCAAGCCTGGAGCCGGCCCCTGGAGAAGCGTTAAGGGAACTATCCACTGGGTGAGCATAGCTCATGCCAAAAAGTTGGAAGTAAGGCTTGTAGATCGCCTCTTTACCGAACAGTTCATGGATCAGATTCCGGCCGAGTCAGACTACAAAGACTTCCTTAACCCTCATTCCATGGATATCGTAACCGCCTATGCGGAACCCGCTATCGCTGAGGATAATTCAGGTATTGCTGTTCAGTTTGAAAGGACAGGCTATTTCTTCAAGGATCCTGACAGCACACCCGAACTTCCTGTATTTAACCGCACCTGCACCCTCAAGGACAACTTCAAGATGAAGTAGAAACCAGATGGCAATAGCCAAACAACTGTTAATCAAATAAGAACACCAAAACCGCCTGATGGTCATAGTCCGGGCTGGTCAGCTCTTTTCGCCTTCATCTTTAGTGGCAATTGGGCCTTCGTAGTGGAGAAACCATTTTTGTCCGTTGCTCAGATGCACGTCAATATCAGCAACATAGCCTACAGATGGAATGAAGTTCAGGCAGAATGTTCCGGTTGCGGTGATTGGCAGTATGTCCCATTCGTTGTTTCTGAATATGGGCGCTGACGTCTCATTCATCCATAGAGATATTTCATCTTCATTTTCGTTCCTGTGTGAATCCAGAAAACAGGTGAAGTGATCTTCGTCCAGTTCCGGAAGGGGCTTGGAAACATCTATAGTCTTGCCTAGAACCTTGGCCGGAATCCAGATGCGGAGTCTCTCCGTGCCATCTGAGAATGTTACATCGTATGCATCAACCTCAGGGCTGCCCATAAAGTACTTGTAGCCGCTTGCGTCCTTGATTGGGTAGGAGGTGTTGTTCTTGGTCAGATACCAGTAAACCTTGATGTTGGCGGTGTTTCTTACGGCTCCGCAGATGGCAGTAAGGGTTGTGCTGCCAGCGGAAACGCCTGTTACCTTGCCGTTCTCGTAGGTGGCAATTTCCGGCTTTGTGGCAGATACGGTCAGTTCCCCTGCATTGGTGGCGTTGGCAGGAAGGGTGCTGATGCTTACGTCAAGGCTCTGCCCAACAATGGTTTCCAAGCTGTTTGGGGTAATTTCTATCTGCTCTACAAGTATGCTTTTATGTGTCTTGGAGCATCCTGAAAATATGGCAGAGGATAATATGAAAACTACTGCAACAATGGTTCTTGCTGCAATTGTTGAAGGTGTTTTTGTGTTCATAGCTCAGATTATTTCAAAGAGGTTCAGAAAGCCGGTCATCATAAAAACGCTGCGTATGTTGTCATTGATGTTTTTCACAACTACCTTTCCGCCTTTCTGGTTGGCAGCTTTTCGGAGTGTGAGGAAAATTCGCAATCCGGATGATGAAATGTATTCCAGAGCGGTGCAGTCAAGAACTATGGTTTTGTCTGCATCATTCTGGAGAATTAGCAAATCGTTTCCGACTTCCAGTGAAGCAGGGGTATCGAGCCTGCCGATAAGTTCTGCGGTAACAGTGTCTTCGAGCCTTTTGGTGTTAATCTTCATATATAGGTGTCCTTTTACTTTTGATTTCTGGTTATGCAAAGCGCCTTGTCATCGTCAGGATGTTTTTGCCGTCTTTATATGAGTAGCCCACCCTGTCCATAATGTTTTTGTAAAGGTGTATGCCCAAGCCTCCTATCGGGCGTTCGCTGGCATCGGATGTCGTATTGACCTTAGGGGCGGAAGTGGGGTTGAAAGGTTTGCCGTAATCTATCAGGTTGAATTGTATCTCTCCACCGCGCACTGACGCATTTATGTCTATAGGCATATCTTTCTTGTCCTCGTAGGCATAGTTTATAATGTTGGTTACGGCCTCTTCAACAGCAAGATTTATGCTGGAACAGAGCTTGGGGGAAATTTTGTTTTCCTCAGCGATATGGCTGACAAAGTCTGAAAGCCTGCTTATCTGCTGTATGTCGTTTGTTATGCGTAGGCTGTAAGAACCTATGGCTTCATTGGAGCTGGTTGCGGAATTGTTGCCGGAAACATCGGCATCTTTGTTCAGGTAGTGGATAAACAGCATTGTCATGTCATCGCTCTGAGGTGCTCCGTTCACAAACCGGGCAACAACTCTCTGTACTTGCTCGAGGTGTTTGAAAGAGGCCTTCCTTCCGGAGAGGGAATGCTTAAGCCTCTCAAGGCCAAAAAGTTCGTGATTTATATTCTCAGCCTCGGTGATGCCGTCTGTATATAGGAAAATGGCATCGTCGTATCTGAAAGAAGTCTCCTGCTCGCTGTAGCTCATTCCTTTGAGTATTCCGATGGGCAGGTTGGGAACGACATTGAGACTTTCTATGTTATCGGTGAGGAGCAAGGGAGCGTTGTGGCCCGCATTGCAGTACTTAATTTGGCCGTCAGAAAGGTTCAGCACTCCGCAGAAGAAAGTCACGAACATATTGCTTTCATTCATGTCAGCCATGCTGTCGTTGATGGAAGAGACAATAGCGGAGGGGCTGTCTTCTCTTGAGGAGACACTGCGGAAAAGGCTTCTGGTGACCGCCATCACCATGGAAGCCGGAACTCCTTTGCCGGAAACATCTCCCACGCAGAAGAAGAGTTTCTCATCGCGGATAAAAAAGTCATAGAGGTCTCCTCCAACTTCCTTGGCGGGAACAATAGCAGCAGCCATATCTATGTCCTTTCTGGTTGGGAACGGAGGAAAGATCTTGGGAATCATAGACATCTGTATTTTGCTGGCTATGTGAAGTTCATTCTCCATCTTCTCCTTCCTTTCGCTTATGGCCTTCAGGCGAATCTGGCTGTTGGCTACAGCACGCATTATGAAAAACAGCACCAGAAGACCCAAAATCTGGAGAATCCTTATGGAGCCTGTGAGTTTGTTGAGGTTGGCAAACACCTCCTTTTCAGGCAGAAATATGTTTATGGCCCAACCGGTCCTGTCTATCGGGCCGAACAGGACTATATTCTTCTCGCCCTCATAGGTAAGCTGAATGTTTCCGCTTTCTCTGTTGAGAGTGGCATCGTTGAGCCTCTTGAGGTCGTTGGAGTCTTTGGAAGATTTGGCAAACTCGTTGATATTGCTTTTCATTACCAGAGTTTCAGCCGGGCTGACCATAATCTTGCCGCTGCGGCTGATAACGGTGCTGAAAGCATTGGGGTATATTTTTATACCTTCCATCAGCGATGACAGCCATCCAAGATCCAAGTCTGCGGTCAGGACTGCCGCTATGCGTCCGTTCTTATCTTTTATAGGAACGGAGTAGGTGGTCATAAGGATTTCTCCGCCTCCGCTATCTATGTATGGTTCAGACCAGTAACCCTTATCTTTCTCTATGGGCCTTGTGAACCACTCCTTTGAAGGGTAATCGTAATCGGCTGTAGCCAAAGACTTGTCTATGATATCTCCGTTTGCAATTGCATAGTATGGGGCATAGAGCGGCATTTTTTTGTAATAGCCGGGAACTATGGCTATTGCAGAACCAGCAACTATAGGGTTGTTGTTTACTATGATTTTGGGTATGTTGGCAAGACTGTCCGGAAATTCCAGACACCACTGCGCAACCCATATACTGTTTCTTACGGCGCTTTCTACCTGGTTTACTATATTCAGGATGCTGTTTTTTGCGGAAACCAACTGGGTTTCGGCTTTGGCAATGGCTTCTGCACGGATTCCTTTTTTTGCATAATATACCTGAAGAAGGGATAAAGCTTCCAGAAAAACAGCAGCAGCGGCAATCAGAATCAGCCCCACCCAGAAAGACTTCTTTTTCATTGCCTTTTCTGAAGCATTCTCTTGTAATTTGTGCGGGTTGTGCCTGTTTGTCATTATTCTGTTCATAATATGCTTTTTAGGGCGGCCCTGAATTCAGGCATAGGGCAGTTTGTGTTTTTTTCTATAATCAAGGTCTTGAGTCCTGCATAGGGGAGTATCATCTCTTCAATTTCCTTCAGCGACATGCCGGACCCGAAATAGACCGGAGCAAAGCAGTTCCAGAATTTAACGGCCAGCGGTTGGGACAGATGGTATGTTTCCAGTATGAATGCCGGGCTGCTCAGGCAGCAGCACAGATAGACCATAGCCACATCAAAGAGGTGGTTCCCCCAGCCGAAATCTCCCAAGTCTATGAAATAGCGCTTGTCTGAGGCAAAGATGGCATTGCTGTACTGGAGGTCTCCATGTAAGGGGCAGTCTTCGTCTGGAGTGTCGGCTATGAACTTTCCTATCTTATCTTTTTCCTCGCCTGAGAAAAACGGGTTCTCTTCCAAGAGTTTATAGTAGCGCTCCTTTACTCCTTCAAACTGTGAGGTGTCTATGTGCATCGAGTGTAGATCCAGACACATTTGGGCGAATTCTGCTGCATAGTGCCCTACCTTTTCCGGATGCTGGCTGGTTGCCCTTGAGTATGAGACTTTGCCGGCAATCCTGTGGAAGCGGATGCCGTAGCGCCCGTTTTCCGTTACTACATAATCTCCCGGTTGAGGTGTAGGTATGCCAAGATCGTAAACCTTACGTGAAAGCAGCATCTCGTTCAGAGGCTGCTCAATCTTGCCCGGAAAGTAGAGCTTGAGCATCACGGAAGGGTCGGTCTTATGATCATAGCTCTCTCCGTTGGCGCCTCCGCCGGAAAGAATGTAGTCGTCCAGAGAAATCTTGATTGGTGTCATCTTGCAATAGTGTCTGTTATTCTGTGTCTTGAGGCCTTCCGAAAACCTGTTCTATGAGTCTTTCGAATTCTTTATAGGCAAAGGTTTCTTTGAGTTCTCTCAGCGATTCTGCCAGACCCCTGTAGTGCCACTCATGGTCTTTGCGGTCTTTTGTGGTGAAGATTTTCCACAGTTCGTCTCCTTTTACGGAGTAATCTCTGGCTATTGCCCTCATGTTGGAGAGTTTGTCTCCGAGGGCAACTGTCTTGGTTTCAAAAGAGGCCTTGGCAAGACGGTCTATGGCAGCTTGCTTGCGTTCGTGCCAACTGGCTTTATCGCTTTTTCCGGGTATGCCTTTATCGCTTTCTGCTTCTACGATATCGGCAATGCGGTCTCCAAATTCGTTGCGTATCATCTCAATAGATACGTAGGTGTCTTCTACGGTGTCGTGTAGGGCTGCAGCGGCCAACAGTTCCTGATCAGAGGTCATTGTGGAAACTATTTCAACAGCTTCCATCGGATGCACAATGTAAGGAAAGCCTTTGCCACGCCGCTCGGTTCCTGAGTGTGCTTTTACGGCAAAGATGATGGCTTTGTCCAGCAGTTGGGTGTCAAGGGGTTTGTTAGCCATTTTCTATTGGTTCATAAACGGGAGATCCCGGGCCTGTTCAATAATCATTTCGGCCCATACGTCACTGCCGTTTTGGGTTCCGTTGATGAGTTCGTATAGGAATCGCATATCTGCCTTTCCTCCATCGTTCTTAAGAATGTAGGCTATGCAGAGGTTCTGAGGCCCCAGAGAAGCAGATATGACATCCAGATCGGTGAGCCCCATTTGGTAGCTCGCTATCTGATAAGCAGCATCGGAATACTTCTTTATGATTCTGTTTACATCTCCAAGGGTCTTACATCCAATCCCTTTGAATATGGGCAGGTATTGCATGAGAGAAACTGGCTGGATTTCTGCTTGATTCATAGACGCTATATGGCGGTTGAGGTTGTCAAACGGCTTTAGATCCAGATAACTCTTGAAGGTGTCTCCGTCAAGGGGCACCTCATCCAGTTTGCCGGAAGAAACAAGGTTGCGGATACTTCTTCTGTAGTCCGTAATCTCGGAACGCATCCTGCTGAATTCATCATCTATCAGTTCCAGCATGCCGGCAAGACGGTTCATAGAGCGTAAATATCGCTGAGGAATCTCTACTCCGGATTTGTAGCCGGTGTCGTGATCCATGTTGGCCCAGGCGTGTTGCAGAACCGTACGGAGTTGAATTTCAAATTTATGAGGGTAATCTTTCAGACTGCATATATAGTGTCTTGACAGATAGCCGAAACTGTCTATCTGGAGGAGTTTCCTCTTGTCCACAGAATTATCCCAGTCTATTTCAAACAGTTTTTCTATGGCTGAAGCAACTTTGTCAACGTCATCGGTATAGAACGTTATAACCCTCAGGCCTATAATGTCTGTAATGTCTGCAAGGGAACCGTATTTGTTGCCCTTACGTTCAAGTTTTTCTGCCAAAGAGTATTCTGTCTTTACCCTGTATTCTATGGATGCCAGATGAAGCCCTGCGCCCTCAAGCTCTTTGGCCTTAAGCCGTCCTTCAAGTTTTGAAGATATTTTGCCGGAGCCGGAAAGAACCTGCTCCAGGAGGTTTTTGACTTCTGCGGCCACCTGCTCGAATTCCGTCTTTTTATCTTTGAACTCCTGAAGGATTTTCAGAGAGCAAGCATCCAGATTAAAAGTGGGGGTCATTGTTGATCTAAATTTGAAAGATTTGCACAAATTTAGGAAACTTTTTTTTAAGCCACTGTGCTGTCAGCTTATTGAGGAGTAGTCTTTGATTTCCTTGCCGGCTTTGCGGAGGATTTTAATGCGTTCTGTAAGCAGCTGGCTCTGAGGTTTTTGGAGCAGAGGGTCGTCTTCAAGAATCTGAAGGGCAGTCTGACGGGCTTCTTCAAGATATTTTCCATCGCGATACAAAGAAGAAATATGGAGGTCAATTGCAAGACCGCTCTGCGATGTGCCCTCGAGGTCTCCGGGGCCTCTCATCTTCATATCCTCTTCTGCCAGGACAAATCCGTCTGTGGTCTGGCACATGAGTTCCAGACGCTTCCGGCTCTCTTTGCTGAGCTTGTAACCGCTCATGAGGATGCAGTAGCTCTTGGAAGCTCCTCTTCCTACTCTGCCTCTGAGCTGGTGGAGCTGGCTGAGACCGAACCGTTCGGCGCTCTCTATTACCATGACTGTTGCGTTGGGAACATCTACACCCACTTCTATTACGCTGGTAGCTACAAGGATATGCGCCCGCCCGGAGGCAAAGAGGTTCATGTCTATGTCTTTGTCTTCCGGCTTCATCTTTCCGTGGACTACGGCAGTTATGTATTTTGGGGTCTTGAATTCTTCTATAATGCGCATGTAGCCGGCCTCAAGATTTTCATAGTCCATCTTTTCGCTTTCTTTTATGAGCGGATATACCACAAAGACCTGACGCCCTGCATCTATCTGGGAGCGCATGAAGTCAAAGACCTGCCTCCGCTGGCTTTCCCAAGCATGCGTGGTTACCACCGGAGTACGGCCTGGAGGGAGTTCGTCTATGATGCTCACATCAAGGTCGCCGTAGAGGGTCATGGCAAGAGTTCTGGGAATAGGGGTGGCAGTCATCACCATTACATGAGGAAGTAATGAGGTAAGGCTGCCGGCGGAGTCGTCGTTCTTGTTCCAAAGCCGGCTACGCTGGTCAACCCCGAAGCGGTGCTGTTCGTCTATGATTGCAAGACCCAGGGCCTTGAACTTTACACGGTCTTCTATGAGGGCGTGGGTTCCTACGATTATGTTTATGGAGCCCTCTTCCAGGTCTTTGAGAATCTGCCGGCGTTCTTTTGCCTTGGTGTTGCCGGTCAGAAGGGCTACTTTTGCGTCCGTTGCCCTCAGGAATTTGGATATGCTTGCAAGATGCTGGTTGGCAAGTACTTCTGTAGGGGCCATGATGCAGGCCTGATATCCGTTGTCAACGGCAATGAGACTGAGCAGCACAGCCACCAGAGTCTTGCCGCAGCCTACATCGCCCTGCAGCAGGCGGTTCATCTGCTTTCCGCTGCGCATATCTTCCCTCATTTCCTTGATAACTCTCTTTTGGGCATTTGTAAGAGAGTATGGCAAAGCCTGATAGCATCGGTTGAAATTATCGCCGACCTTTGTCATAATTATGCCTCCGCTCTTGCTCAGACGTATGTTCTTCTGCTTGAGCAGGCTGAGTTGCAGGTAAAAGAGCTCTTCAAACTTGAGCCTCTTCTGCGCGGCTTCCAGCTCCCGCATTCCGGTGGGGAAGTGTATGTTTCTCAGGGCATCTTCCAGAGGGCACAGGCCTTTGCTTTTTATCATGGACCGGGGGAGTGTTTCCGGAATATGTCCGGCAACCCTTTCAAGAATCAGGCTTTGGATCTTGGTTATGGCCTTTATTCCGAAACCTCCGTTCTTCATCTTTTCCGTAACGGAGTAAATTCCTGCCATTGAGCCTGTTCCATATGTCTGGGCTTCTGATGGCTTATATATCTCCGGGTGAACAAGGTTAATGTTGTGGTTGAAGGCGGTAGGTTTGCCAAAGGCTATGAATTCTTCTCCCTGACGCAGCTTTTCTCCTATCCATTTCAGTCCGCTGAAAAACACCAGGTCTATGCTGCCCGTAGCATCTTGCATGGTAGCAATCAGACGGGCCTTGCCTCTGATGGGACGTCCTCCGGAAAACCCTACCAGTTCTTTTCTGACTATTACGCCCCTTATCTGGATGTATGACGAGGACGGGGCATCTTCGGCCTCCAGAAGCTGACTGTCTGTTATGCTGCTTATAGGGTGGATCTTGCTTTTGTCTATCCAGCGGAACGGAAAGTAGTAAAGCATGTCCGAAAAAGTGTGCACTCCAATTTCCTTGGCCAGTAGTTCGGCCCTTTTGGGGCCTATGCCAGGAAGGTACTTTATGTCCGTGTCCATTATGGCAGCACTCATAACAGTAGCAAATGTATGATTTTTTTGTAAATTGCACCTTAATATGAAAAAGAAACTAGTTATTGGAATTACCCAGGGCGACAGCAACGGAATCGGGTACGAGGTTATTATCAAAGCCCTTTCAAACGCCAATGTTCTGGAATTGTTTACTCCGGTAGTTTATGGCTCCTCCAAGGCCTTTGGCTATTACCGCAAGCATATACCGGAAACAGAGAATATTAACACAAACCTGGTCCTCTCTGCAAAGAACGCACATCCCAACAGGGTGAACATAGTCAACTGCACATCGGACGACCTGCCTATAGAGCCGGGCCGCCTGACTCATGAAAGCGCAAAGGCTGCCATAGCATCTCTGGAAATGGCCGTCAAAGAGGCTAAAGCCGGATATATCGATGCCATAGTTACAGCACCTTTCAGCAAGAAGGGAGTTACGCTGGAACATTTCAAATATGCCGGACATACGGGCTATCTCATAGAAACCTTTGGGGCAAAAGACGGTCTGATGTTCATGTGTTCAGACAATCTGCGTGTAGGTGTTGTTACGATGCACATTCCTCTGAAAGAGGTATCGTCATCTATCAACAAAGAAATAATAATGAGCAAGCTGAGGCTGATGAATCAGTCTCTGCGAAGGGATTTCTGCATAGAAAAGCCCAAGATTGCAGTGCTGGGCCTGAACCCTCATGCCGGCGACAAGGGGCTCTTGGGCAGCGAGGAAACCGACATAATAATTCCTGCAATCAAAGAGGCCAATGCGGAGGGCATAGATACCTTTGGACCTTTTCCTCCGGACGGATTCTTTGCAGCTACCCTGCAGGCCAAATACGATGCAGTGCTGACAATGTATCACGATCAGGGTCTGATTCCTTTCAAGACACTGTCTTTTGATACGGGAGTCAACTACACCGCCGGCCTGCCTGTGATACGTACTTCGCCGGACCACGGAACCGCCTTTGACATAGCAGGCCAGAACAAGGCCAACCCGCGCTCCATGCTCAGCGCCATCTTTCTGGCAATAGACATCTACCGCAGCCGCGAGCGTTATCAGGAAATCCATTCCAATCCGCTCAAGGCGCAGATTCCTCAGCCCGAAGACCGCAGAGGCGATTACCAGGAACCTGATCTGACCCAGTAGCCTATGGAAAAAGTTCATCCTCCTATATATCTTTACACAGACGGTTCGTCCAGAGGAAACCCGGGCCCTGGAGGCTGGGGGGCGGTTCTCATTTGCGGGAATCTGCGTAAGGAACTAAGCGGAGGAGAAGCTTCTACAACCAACAACCGTATGGAACTTACAGCCGTAATAGAGGGGCTTAAGGCCATAAGGTGGAAGAACGCCACGGTTCATGTATGGTCAGACTCCTCATACGTGGTCAAAGCCATAGAGGAAGGCT
>CALBPX010000018.1 GCA_937899055.1 uncultured Bacteroidales bacterium | reverse complement strand
CTCCCGAAGCCAGTTGTTGGATGTTCCGCGTCTGGGGCAGAAGGCATATCAGATGGCTGCCGGCTTTTTGCGTATTCCTGGGGCCTCCAATCCTCTGGACAATTCGGCAGTTCATCCGGAACGCTATGCTCTTGTGGAAAAGATGGCAAAAGATGCCGGATGTAAGGTTGCGGAGCTGATAGGCAACAGCCATAAGATAGACCTTCTGCCGCTGGCAAGCTATGCCGGAGAGCAGGTGGGGCTCCCTACGCTGGAGGACATAGCCAACGAGCTTAAAAAGCCCGGAAGAGACCCCCGCGAAGCAGCAAAAGACTTTGAGTTTTCTTCCGAAATAGCTACAATAGAAGACCTTAGAGAGGGCATGGAACTCCCCGGCATAGTTACCAACATTACAGCATTCGGGGCCTTTGTGGATATCGGAATCAAGCAGAACGGCCTGATACACATATCAAATATGGGCCGCCGCTATGTCCGCAGCGCTTCAGATGTGCTCAAGCTCCACCAGCAGGTAATCGTGAGCGTAATGGGCGTTGATCTCAAGCGTCAGCGAATCCAGCTCAGGCTTCTCAAAGGTGCCGGCGGTGAAAATAACTAAATGGGCAGATTGTTATTATATTTGCAACATGGATATGCTTGAAAAACTCGTAGTAATACCAACATACAACGAAAAGGAAAACATAGAGAAGATAATCCGCAAGGTTTTTTCTCTTGATGGCGGCTTCCACATTCTCATAGTGGATGACGGTTCTCCGGACGGTACTGCCGATATAGTAAAGAACCTTCAGGGCGAATTTGAAGGGAGGCTTCATCTTATTCAGAGGAGCGGCAAACTCGGCCTTGGAACCGCATATATAACCGCCTTTGAATGGGCCTTGGAAAAGGGCTATGAATATGTGTTTGAGATGGATGCGGACTTTTCTCACAACCCAGACGACCTGCTCCGCCTCTACGGGGCCTGCAAGCAGGACGGTGCCGATATGTCTGTGGGCAGCCGCTACTGCAATGGGGTGAGCGTAATAAACTGGCCTATAGGAAGGGTGGTCATGAGCTACTTTGCTTCTTACTATGTACGCAAGGTTTTGCGCATGAAAGTCTATGACTGTACTGCTGGTTTTGTATGCTACAGCCGTAAGGTACTTCAGACCATAGACCTTGACAAGGTGAAGATGAAGGGCTACGGGTTCCAGATAGAAATGAAATACACTGCCCACAAGCTGGGTTTCAAAATCAAGGAAGTACCTATAATCTTCATAGACAGAAAAGAAGGCTCTTCAAAGATGAGTTCCGGTATATTCGGCGAAGCGTTCTGGGGCGTAATTGCAATGAAATTCAGAAAGTTCCGCCCCAAAGCTCAAGCATAGAGGCTCTATGGACCTACTCCTGAAGAATGCAACGGTGGTAAACGAAGGGCAGACCTTCAGAGGCAGCGTAGTTGTCAGGGGCGAGCGTATCAGCCAGGTTCTCAGGCAAAAAGATTTTGCATCCGTAAAACTTTACAACGAAGCCGTCCGCAATGCCGCCTCTCTGGCGGAAACCATGGACCTTGAGGGGCTTCATGTTTTTCCCGGTATGATAGACACTCATGTGCATTTCAGGGAGCCGGGCGATGGTTGGGCCGGCAATATAGAGAGCGAGAGCAAGGCCGCCGTACTCGGAGGAGTTACTTCTTTCATGGATATGCCCAACAACATTCCTCCGGCCACTTCAAACGCACTTCTGGAAGACAAATTTGCCAGCGCCGAACAGACTTCTTACGCCAACTATTCCTTTTATCTGGGAGCAACCGGAAACAACCTTGACCAGATACGATCCATCCGGAAAAAACAAGTTTGCGGAGTTAAGGTTTTTATGGGTTCATCTACCGGCAACCTTCTGGTTGACAGGGCAGAAGATATGGAAGACATCTTCCGGTACTGTAGGGTTCCGATAGCTGTTCATGCAGAAGACAACGCAGTCATAGCCTCAAATCTGAGTGCTGCAATCCAAAGGTTTTCCGGCTCCATTCCGCCCCAGATGCATCCAAAGATAAGGAGCCGCTCCGCCTGCCTGAAAAGTTCCGGCCTTGCTGTAGAACTTGCCCTGAAACATTGCGCCAGGCTGCACATCCTGCATATTACCACAAAGGAAGAAGTGCAGATGCTTTCTCAGGTTCAGAATTCCGGACTGATAACGGCCGAAACCTGTCCGTCCTACCTTTGGTTCTGCAGCAAAGACTACAGAAGATATGGCAACCTCATAAAGTGCAACCCGGCCATAAAGGATGTGGAAGATATGCTGGAGCTGCGCAAAGCTCTCAAAAACGGCATTTTGCAGACTGTGGGCTCAGACCATGCGCCGCATCTTCTGAAAGACAAGCTGAAGCCTTATAATCAGTGTCCTTCCGGCATACCGCTGATCCAGTATGAGATGCAGATGATGCTTGCCCTGGCAAAAGAAGGAGTTTTTGCCCTTGCCGACATCGCTGAGAAAACAAGCCATAATCCGGCACGTTGCTTTGCCATAAAAGACAGGGGTTTCATAAGAGAGGGCCAATATGCTGACCTTGCAATTGCAGATCTCAGCCGCCCGGCCTCCACAGACAGTCCGGCAGCAATGTGCCGCTGGAGTCCGTTTTCCGAGGAGGGCATCTGCATAAGAGGTAAAGACGGAAAGGCCAAAAGGAAGAACGGCTTTCCTTGTTCAATAGTGCACACAATGGTAAATGGCTGTTTTGTAGTGCGTAACGGCTTGCTCACCGGCAAAAGGCGCAGCAGGCGGCTGATGTTTGACAGATAAAATTATGACAAAGACCAAGGGCCTGTTCAAGGCTTACATATTTGCTCTGATTGCCATTACGGCCTGGGGGTTCTCCTTTGTATGGGAAGACTTCCTGATAAAGAACAATATAGAGATATTCACATTCATATTTGAAAGGATGATTGTAGCGGCCCTGATTCTCTGGGCAGTAGGTGGGGCGCTGGGCAAGATCCAGAAAATCCGCAAGGGGGATATGAAATACATGTTCCTTCTGGCCTTTGGGGAGCCGTTCATTTATTTCCTCGGCGAAAACTTTGGCATCAAATACACTTCTGGAGTGATGGCGGCCATCATAATTGCCACCATTCCGCTTTTCTGCACCGTAGTGGACCGCTTCCTCTACAAGTTCAGGCTGACTCTTCAAAAGGTTCTGGGATGCCTGCTTTCTCTGATTGGAATTGCGTTGTTCATGATGGAAAAAGCCGGTGCCGGAAGTTCTCAGCTCAAGGGGATATTGCTTCTGCTGTTCTTTGCCGTAGGAGGCTCACTCATATACAGTTACATAACCAAGAAAATGATCAGCAGCTACAATGCCCTAACCATAGTCACATATCAGTTCTCCTTTGGAGCGGTGCTGTTTCTGCCCCTGTTTCTGCTGTTTGGGCTCAAGGGGCTTACGCCGGAGTTCTTTTCCGTAAGCGTTCAGTCCAAGGTGTTTGCCCTGGCCATAATCTGCTCCTGCATCTGCTTTGGACTTTGGGCCTATTGTACAGGAAAACTGGGAGTTACAAGGGTGAGTATCTTTTCTGCGCTCATTCCTCTGGTAAGCGCCGCCGCATCCTACTTTCTTTATCCGGGGCAGGAAAGTTTCACACTGCTCAAGGTTGTAGGCATATTGCTTACCATAGCCGGAGTCATAACGGTGCAGGTTGTTAAGGATGTGAGGGTTGCAGCAATAGCCGCCGCCTTGCTTCTGACCATTTCGTGCAGGCAGGGCAAATCATATAAGGATTCTGCTCCTATGGTTGAAGAAGCAGAATTTGCGGACCTGAACTTTGACGGATATGAAGATCTTTTCCAGAGGCAGGAAGACGGTGTATGTTTCCTCTACGACCCCAAGGCAGAAAAGTATGTAGAATGTCCTTCTTTCAGCGACATAGCCTTCAAGGCTTCTGTTTCGGTATATCCGGAGCAGAAGTATCTGGTTACCATGCACTATGCTCCGCATACATCGGAAACCGCCTTTTTCATGTATGTCTTTGAGGGCGGCAAGTTCCTCAGCAAAGGCAATATAACCGAACATGAAGGCAAGTGGAAGGAGTATGACGGCAGCGGCAACTTGGTTCACGAAGCCGATTTGCCCGAAGGTCTGTCTCCGGTATGGTCCGATTACATCAATCTTACCATGGCTCAGTAGCAACTGGCCTTTCTAAGCCCAAATCAGAAGTCCGGCGCAGATGATGGCTCCGGTTACAAACAAGTCTATGAGGCAGAAACCCATAATGTCTCTGGCGTTCAGCTTGGCTATGGCAAGGGCAGGCAGCGCCCAGAATGGCTGAATCAGGTTGGTCCAGGCATCTCCCCAGCTGATGGCCATGCCCGTAAGCCCCGGATCTACATCCAGTTGGGCTCCGGCTGTGAACATTATAGGGGCCTGAATTGCCCAGTGGCCTCCGCCTGACGGAACAAACATGTTCAGAACTGCTGCGCAGAGGAAGGTCAGAAGAGGGTAGGTGGTATGGTTTGATATAGATATGCAGGCGTTGCTGACCTCCGTTCCAAGGCAGATTCCGCTTTCTCCCGTACCCATGATGATTCCCATGATACCGGCATAGAAGGGGAACTGGAGCAGTATTCCGGAAGCTCCGGTGGCGCTCTTTCCAAATGCCTTTACATAAGACAGAGGATTTCCGTGGAGCAAGATGCCCGCAAACAGGAAGAGCATGATTACAAAGTTGAGGTCTATGCTTCCGCCCTTAGCCAGTTTAATGACCAGAAACGACAGGCCCATCAGCGATATTATCCAGCTGAGTAACCTGCTGTTTTCCAGGTGCTCGGCCGGAGAAGAAGCCTTGGCCTTGGGAGCCGGGGAATCTTCGTTTAAAAGCTGAGGGTCTATGGCAATTACATTGTCTGCCTTAGGATGCATCACAGAGTTTACAAACACCAGAGCAACTATGATGAGGGCTACCATTACAAGGTTATGAGGGTCAAGTATGGTGCTGGAAATAGGTATGGGATTTTCCACTGCGCCTCTTGTAATTTCCTTAAGGCCGGAACCAGGTGTTGCCATAGTAAGCGGTATGCTTCCGGAAAGGCCGGCGTGCCATACAACAAATCCGCTGTATGCGGAAGCTATCAGCAGGCGGTAATCTACTCCGCGCAGCTTCTTGGCTATTTCCTTTGCAAAGATGACTCCCACAATCAGTCCGAACCCCCAGTTGAGCCAGCAAGCCACTGCGGATATGCCTGTTACAAGTGCTATTGCCGCAGCCGGAGACTTTGGAATTGAGGCCAGGCTGCTTATGCCTTTCTTGACTATAGGAGCCGATGCAAGGGTTGAACCGCAGACCAGCACCAGAGCCATCTGCATGGCAAACGCCAGAAGAGACCAGACTCCGTTGCCCCAATGCTCTATGACTTCAACGGGAGTCTGCCGGCAAACAGGCATGGCTATGCATGCGGCAATCAGGGTAAGTATGATGGCAAAGATGAACGGGTCCGGAAGGTATTTTTGGACCAGTTTTACACAGGCTTTTATTATTCTCTGAAACATAGCACTTTATTTATGTCCATGCAAAGATACTCAATTAAGGCATATTATGTTCTTTTGGAAAATTAGTGTCGTTTTCTGTTTTTTTGCTTAAAATTTATTCCCGATATTTTTCCTTGACTTGAAAATTTGTTATATTTGTTTCACCGATTAATATAAAAGCAAACAGTAATTTTTTACAGAAAATATGAAGAATCTAGATTGGGGAAAGATGTCTTTTGCATATACAAAGACAGATTACATCATTTACAGCACATTCAAAGACGGAAAATGGTCTGCACCCGTGCAGACCGCCGATTTCAACGTGGCACTGAGTGCATACGCAGGTGTTCTGCACTATGGATCTTCCTGTTTTGAAGGCATGAAGGCCTTCAGGGATGTCAATGGAAAGGTACGCCTGTTCCGCCCTGAGGAAAACGCAAAGAGGATGATCCGCAGCGCAAAATTCCTGGATCTTCCGGCTCCGAGTGTTGAGCAGTTTGTAGAAATGTGCATAATGGCCGTAAAAGCCAACGCAGAATATATTCCGCCGTTTGAAATTGCAACATCTTCGCTTTATCTGAGGCCTTTGCTCATAGGCAGCAACCCTCAGCTCGGCATACGTTCTTCCTCTGAGAGTACATTCATAGTAATGGCCTCTCCTGTAGGAACTTACTCTGGAGACAAGATTCTTGTTCCGGGTACCGCAGTTGTTGGAAGAAACTATGACCGTGCCGCTCCAAACGGCAGCGGAAGCTACAAGATAGGAGCCAACTATGCCCAAAGCCTGCATCCTTACAACATAGCCCATAAGCAGGGCTACAGGGAGCTTCTGTTCCTGGATGCCAAGACCAATTCTCTGATAGAGGAGTTCGGCTCTTCCAACTTCTTTGCAGTCAAGGGTAATACATACATTACTCCGGACAGCCACAGCGTTCTTCCTTCAATTACCAACGCCAGCCTCAGAACCGTAGCGGCAGACCTTGGAATGAATGTGGAAATGAGACCTATACCGCTTACCGAACTGGCCGAGGTAGATGAAGTGAACTCCTGCGGCACGGCAGTGGTAATAACTCCTATATGCAGGGTTGACGACAAAATCCGCCTGGAGGATGAGCAGCCGAGCCATGTATATCAGTTCAAGGACGAGTGCGGAGCAAAATCCCGCGCCCTCTATGAGCAGATAGTTGGCATACAGAGAGGCCTGCTGGACGACCGCTTTGGCTGGACTATGTTTGTAGATTGCTAACACTGAGAAAATCAGCAGAATGACCGCTCAGGACCTGGAAGTCATACTCAGAGATGAGGGTGCAGACAAAGCCATCGCGGAGGCAGAAAAATATATTTCTTCCTCTGCAGAAGACCTGGACTTTGCCTACTATATCCTGGGCAATTCCTACCGCAAGAAGGGCGATTGGCAGGGAGCCATAAACAACTACCTGCAAGCCATGGCAATAAATCCCCAAAGTCCTGCAAAGCAGGCTTATGACATGGCAAACGACATTCTCAACTTCTTCAACAAGGATATGTACAACCAATAGAACTCAAACCAAACTAAATACATTACTATGGCTAAGATGAAAGGTGCGACCGTAATCAACACCGAGCGCTGCAAGGGATGCGGCTTGTGTGTGGTTGCGTGTCCATTCCAGGTTCTGGCTCTTTCAGACAAGAGCGTGAACCGCAAGGGGTACAACTTTGCCGTCACCGTAAAGGAAGACACTTGCACGGGCTGTACCTCATGCGCTGTAGTTTGTCCTGACGGATGTATCACCGTTTACCGTAAAAAGGAGGAATAAATTATGGCAGAACAGGAAATTACTTTAATGAAAGGCAACGAGGCAATTGCTCATGCAGCCATTCGTTGCGGATGTGACGGATATTTCGGATATCCGATCACCCCTCAGTCCGAGGTGCTCGAAACCCTTGCCGAGCAGAAACCTTGGGAAACTACCGGAATGGTGGTGCTTCAGGCTGAGAGTGAAACTTCTTCTATCAATATGGTTTACGGCGGTGCCGGATGCGGAAAGAAGGTGATGACTTCTTCTTCCAGCCCCGGTATCAGCCTCATGCAGGAAGGTCTTTCTTACATGGCCGGCTGCGAAATCCCATGCCTTGTAGTAAATGTCAGCCGCGGAGGCCCAGGTCTTGGAACCATCCAGCCCAGCCAGGCAGACTATTTCCAGAGCTGCAAGGGCGGCGGACACGGAGACTATCACCTTATAGTCCTTGCTCCTTCTTCCGTTCAGGAAACCGCAGATTTTGTGGATCTTGCCTTTGAACTGGCTTTCAAGTACCGCAACCCTGCAATGATTCTTTCAGACGGCGTAATAGGCCAGATGATGGAAAAGGTTGTTCTGCCTCCGTTCAAACCCAGAAGAACCGAGGAGCAGATTCTCAAAGAGTGCCCTTGGGCTGCAACCGGCAGGCCGAAGACCCGCCAGCCTAATGTCATTACTTCGTTGGAACTGGATCCTGCAAAGATGGAGGAAATAAACATCCGCATCCAGAAGAAATATGCTCAGATTCAGGAGAATGAAGTAAGATTTGAGGAATTCATGCTGGAGGATGCCGAATATGCCATCTGCGCATTCGGTTCCGCTGCCAGAATTGCCAAGAAGGCTATTGAGGATGCAAGAAAGGAAGGCATAAAGGTTGGCCTTCTCCGTCCTATCACCCTGTGGCCTTTCCCTTACAAGGAAATAGAAGCCCTCTCGCACAAGGTTAAGGGCATTCTTTCCCTGGAAATCAACGCCGGCCAGATGGTGGAGGATATCCGCCTTGCTGTAAACGGGCGTATTCCTGTAAATCACTACGGACGTTTGGGAGGAATCATTCCTGCTCCGGACGAGGTAGTTGGCGAACTTAAGAAAATGATGAAATAAGGAGGATGCGTTATGGATATCAAAGAAATAATACAACCCGAAAACCTGGTGTACAAAAAGCCTGAGCTTTTGAACGATACACCCATGCACTATTGCCCGGGATGCAGCCACGGCGTTGTGCACAAGCTTATTTCAGAAGTGATTGCAGATATGAACATGGCCGATAAGACCGTGGGAGTTTCTCCCGTAGGATGCGCCGTGTTTGCCTACAAATACATAGATATAGACTGGGAAGAGGCCGCTCACGGAAGAGCTCCGGCACTGGCAACCGCCATCAAGAGGCTGTGGCCGGACCGCCTGGTGTTCACTTATCAGGGCGACGGCGATTTGGCATGTATCGGTACCGCCGAAACAATCCACGCCCTCAACCGCGGCGAGAACATCACCATAATCTTCATTAATAACGCCATTTACGGTATGACCGGAGGTCAGATGGCTCCTACCACCCTTTTGGGAATGAAGACAGCTACCTGCCCTTACGGAAGAGATGCAAAGCTTCACGGCTATCCTCTCAAGATTGCCGACATAGCCGCCCAGCTGGAGGGTACCTGCTATGTAACCCGCCAGAGCGTACATTCGGTAGCTGCCATCAACAAGGCCAAGAGAGCCATCAGAAAGGCCTTCGAGTACAACATGGCAGGCAAGGGCTCTTGCCTTGTAGAGATGGTTTCTACCTGCAACTCAGGCTGGAAGCAGTCTCCGGTAAAAGCCAACAAGTGGATGGAAGAGAACATGTTCCCATTCTACAACATCGGTGACCTCAAAGACATTAACCAATAAAAGGAGCGTAAGATGAAACAGGAAATAATTATTGCCGGATTCGGTGGACAGGGAGTTCTGTCCATGGGAAAGATCCTTGCTTATTCCGGACTTATAGAAGGCAAGGAAGTTACTTGGATGCCAGCTTACGGTCCCGAGCAGAGGGGCGGTACCGCCAATGTGACTGTAATAGTCAGCGATGAGGAGATCTCTTCTCCTATCCTTTCTACCTACGACACGGCCATCATCCTCAACCAGCCTTCAATGGAGAAGTTCGAGAAGACTGTAAAGCCTGGCGGAACCCTCATCTATGACGGTTATGGAATCAGCATCCCTCCAACACGTACCGATATCAATATCTACCGTGTAGATGCTATGGATGTTGCGGCCAAGATGAACCTGATTAAGATCTTCAACATGATTCTTCTGGGTAGCTATCTCAAGCTTCATCCTATCGTGCAGATAGAGAGCGTGCTGAAGGCCCTGAAGAAGACTCTTCCGGAAAGGCATCACGGTCTGATTCCTCAGAACGAAGAGGCTATCAAGAAAGGAATGGAACTTGTAGGTTAAACTTTAGTTATTTACGACATGGAACTGTGGCATGTGTGGCTGATAGTGGCCCTTGCGTTTTTCATCCTTGAAATATTCACTACCGGCGTTGCTGTGATCTGCTTCTCTTTCGGAGCGGTTGGTTCATGTGTGGCTGCCCTGTGCGGGGCCAACCTGACCTGGCAGGTGATTATATTCGCGATAGTTACCTTGCTGAGTTTCATATTCATACGTCCGATGCTCATCAAGCTTTTCTACAAGAAGGGCAAGGATGATGTCAAGACCAATGCCGATGCCCTTATCGGGCGTAGGGGTATCGTTTCCGAGGCTATAGACCCGGCAACCGGAGCCGGCAGGGTAAAGGTGGACGGAGACGACTGGAAAGCCGTCAGCGCCGATGACCAGCCGATAGAACTTGGAGCCAGGGTAAAGATCCTCAAGCTCGACAGCGTTATAGTAACTGTCAAGAAAACAGATGCATAAAGTTTATTAACCTCAAAAAACAATAGTCATGATATTTGGCATGGAACCAATTACACTTATACTGATCGCGATAATCGTGATTGTGGTATTGATCGTACTGTCTGGAATCAAGGTCATCCAGCAGTCTGAGACAAAAATCGTTGAAAGGCTCGGTAAATACCATGCGACTCTTCCTTCCGGCATAAACATCATCTGGCCCATAATAGATAAGCCCAGAAAGGTTTATATCAGGAAAGTGATAGAAGGCTATGATGGAAGCGCCCATGTAATCATGCGCCAGAGCGACAAAATTGACCTCAGGGAGCAGGTTTTTGACTTCCCTAAACAGAGTGTCATTACCAAGGACAATGTAACCACAACAATCAACGCTCTGCTTTATTTCCAGATTACGGACCCTATGAAGTCTGTGTATGAGATAGACAACCTGCCTTATGCAATTGAAAAACTCACTCAGACAACTCTTCGTAATGTAATAGGCGAACTTGAACTGGACCAGACCCTTACATCCAGAGATACCATCAACTCCAAGCTCAGGGCTGTTTTGGATGAGGCTACCAACAAGTGGGGTGTTAAGGTTAACCGCGTTGAGCTTCAAGACATTACTCCTCCTATCAGCGTCCGCGATGCAATGGAGCAGCAGATGCAGGCCGAGCGTGAAAGGCGTGCCAAGGTCCTCAAGGCATCCGGAGACAAGGAGAAGGCAATCCTTGAGTCAGAAGGTCTGAAAGAAGCCCAGATTAACCGTGCTGAGGCAGAAAAGCAGACCAAGATTCTTCAGGCTCAGGGTATCGCTGAGGCAAAAGTTCTTCAGGCAAACGCCGAGGCTGAAGCTATACGCAGGATTGCCGAGGCCGTTAAGGAGAGCAATATGTCTCCTGCCAGCTATATGCTTGCAGACAAGTACATAGCCACCCTCAAGGAGATGGTTTCCGGCAAGGATAACAAGACTGTTTACCTGCCTTACGAAGCCTCCAACCTGCTGGGCTCCATCGGAACCATAAAGGAACTGTTCAAGAACCAGTAAGTGAAAAAGACAGAGAAATACACCCAGCTGCTTCCTCAGCTGAAAGCTCTGACAGTAGGTGTGAACAACAACATCGGAGTTCTTGCCAATGCTGCCGCCCTGATTCATGAATCCATGGGTTTCTTCTGGACCGGCTTCTATCTTGTCAAGGACAACATCCTTCAACTCGGCCCGTTCCAAGGTCCTGTTGCCTGCTACACAATTCCTTACGGCAAAGGTGTATGCGGCACGGCCTGGAAGGAGGGCAAGACTCTGGTAGTCAGGGATGTTGAGGATTTTCCAGGCCATATTGCCTGCAGCAGCCTCTCCCGCAGCGAGATAGTAGTTCCTGTCTTCAAAGAAAACAAAATAATAGGGGTTCTTGACATAGACAGCACCGATGTAGGAACATTTGACAATACGGATCAACTGTATCTTGAGCAG
>CALBPX010000017.1 GCA_937899055.1 uncultured Bacteroidales bacterium | reverse complement strand
CACTTTCGCCCTTCCAGGCCATATTTCGTGCTTTAGCCATACCCGCACACCCGCTTTAAAGCACACTTTCGCTCTTCCAGGCCACATTTCGTGCTTTAGCCACGCCCGCACACCTGCCTAAAGCACACTTTTGGGGACACGAAATAAAAAACCACCTCTGAGATAACTCAAAAGCGGTTTTTTGTGGAGGTGAGCGGATAAAAATTCTGGTTTCGCGTAACCACTTGACAATCGGTGCTTTAAACCTATAAATCAAGCAGTTACACCCGCTTGGAAGTTTACATTATTTTACTTAATTTTACATCCGCAATACAAATTTGTACCGAAAAAGTACCGAATTCGGTACTTTGTGGAGGCGGAACAAACGAAACCAAATTATGACACACACATTCAATCTTGACCACGGCACCATCCGGATTATCGTATCGGCCGATGGGAAGAAGTACAAAAAGTCCACCGGACTGAGTATCGACCCTGCGCTTTGGAATCAGAAAGCGAAATCTCTCCGAGCCAAGTGCAAGGATGCAAAGGTGTATGATGCGCTGCGCAAGATAGACATCCGTGCGCAGGAGGCAGAGGGAAAGGACATGAAACCGCAGGAGGTCATTGACTATGCCCTTGCAGGAGAGGTAAAGAAGAAAGAGCTGGCCAAGCGCCCTACCTTTTGGGAATATGCAGAGGAATGGGGGAATCGGCCTTCGTCTTCCCAGCGCCAGCGGAAGCTTGCCATGCGTGTAATCGCACGGCTGATGGGCAAGAGGGAGGATTGGGAGGATATTGATACCGCCTATTTCCTCAAACTGCAGAAGAAGATGGAGAAGGAAGGATTCTCCGTGAACTATCGCTGGAACATATCAGCTCGCCTTAAGGTTGTCATGCACGAGGGATTCCAGATGAAGTACCATAGGAATACGGATTTCCAAGAGTTCCGTGCCAAGAAGGAGCAGACGGAAGCCATAGCGCTGACGCCTGACGAAATTGAACTGCTTTGGAACTATGAGCCGAGGACGGAAATGTATCGTCAATGCAGGGACTTGTTTCTTATCGGCTACTACACTGGCTCCCGTTTCTCCGACTACTCACGGCTCACGAAAGACAATCTCCATGACGGAATGATTGAGTTCTTCCAAGAGAAGACGGACGATAAGGTTGTGATTCCTGCTTCCCCCAGGCTTGTTGAACTCCTGGAGCGCAACGGCGGTATCGCCCCGCAGGTTAATCACGTTGTGTTTAATCGTTACATTAAGAACGTAGCCAAGGAAGCCGGCATTGATGGTGTGGTCCAGCTTTCAAAGAACAAAAGAAAGGCCGATGGTTCTGCGACGTACCGCTGGGAAATGGTATCGTCCCATACTGCAAGGCGGAGCTTGATAACGAATCTCTACAAGTCTGGCGTATCGGCCAAAGATTGTATGGCTATCAGCGGACATAAGAGCCTATCGTCCTTTGAGAGATACTTGAAGATTTCGCAGGAGCAGAGTATCAATAAACTCAAAGAGAATGTAATCTTCCAATGAACATTTTGCCGACATCGGCAAAACATACAAAAAAGGTGGCTGGCGTAGTGCCAACCACCTTTGCGCAGGAGAAAAGACCAATTAAACATTACAACATTATGTTGCGACCCCTGCGCGTATCGTTCTATGCCTTTTTCTTGGGCGGTGTCCAATCATCGGGAACATTCTTGTCTGCCAGCCTTGTGGTGGCGAGGCGGTCTACATAGTTCCGTAGTGCTTCTGCAATCTCCAATCCGCTTTCCTTCAAGAGTTCGTATCGTCTTTTCGTTGCAGGTGTACACATGAAAAGAATGGTTGCCGATTTCTTCTCTGATGCGGAGAGGTAAGGTTTGATTCCAGCACCTTCCCGCTTTCCTCCCCAGCCACTACCTTCGTAGGGATTCTTCTTCGGTCTGCCCACTTTGCCCGTGGTATCGTACCCGTGCTTGACGTAGGGGGCGGTTGTGGTATCGTTTGGATTCTTGCGTGGTCTGCCACGTCTTTTGGGCGTATCGTTTGCCATGTCTGTGTTTCGGTTTGGTGGTACAAAGATAACTAAAAATCCTCAATGCCCTCAAATAAGGCTTGAAATTCGCTTTGTGGATAACTGCATAAATAGGCAGGAACAAAGTCCTGCGTATCGGTTGTTGTTGTGGTATCGGCTTGTGCCTTTTGTGCAGCCTGCGCTCTCTCACGCTCCCTGCGCTCTTGTAACATTTTTTTGTAACCCATAATCTATAATGTTCTATAAAGTTCTATAAGAAAGTCCCTGCGTATTTCCCAATAGGCAGGGACTTGATATACACACCACCATGAGAATCATAGTGTCCTGCGATTGTGAACGGCTCGCAGGTGGCCGTATGGTCTAACTTGCTCTGCGCAGTTCCTTTATCAGTCCCATATTCTTGTTCATGGTGCTGACTATTGTCTTGTGCATAGGAGTAAACGTGTCGCCTTTGCCGTAGCATTGGAGAATCTTGAAACTCTTCAAGTCCACCTCAATGGTTTCAATGGGGTTTCCGTCCTTGTCCCTTGCCGATAATATCAGCGAGTTGGGGCGCAGATAGTAACCGCATCTGAACACACAATGGTTGAGCGTCTTCCCCTCTTTCTCAAACTCCTTAATGCTTTGGAGTACCACAATGGAGTTTCCGTCCCCAAAGGGGATGCAGATACCAAAGTATTTGGCTCTCCGCTTGGCAAAGTCTTCTTCCTGCTTCTCTCGCTCTTTCATGGCTTCCAAAGCGGCTAATCTATTGCGTTCATCCATTTCTCTCCTTGCTCTCTCTGCCCTAATCCTATCCTGCCTTTCGGCTTCCGTCAGTTCCGCCTGATGCGCTTCGTGCAGATTCGCAGGGCAGATATACTTGGGGTTGTGGTCATCCTTGTCGTGTCTGCGGATAAGGCAGATATAATCCCTCCATTCGGTCAAATCATCAATCTTGTAGCCGTTCTTGCGAGCAATACGCACCTGGGGCCAATAGTAACCCAATTCCTTTTTGAAGAACTTGGCTATCTCCCAATCTCCCTGCTTCCATAGGGTTAAAGTGTCGTACACCTTGACAACAAGGCTTTCAAGTTGCTTGCGTGAAAGGTCTGCAAGGGCGTTTTTCTGCGTTTGTTGCTCAATAGACCAAATCGCAGTCCAAATAATGTCGGTTTCAGTTACTTGTTTCATACTCTTGTGTTTAATTGGTTTGGCGCATAGTGGGGAGTATCAGTCCCCACTACACATTAGTTGTTGATAAGGTCTTCAAGCATGGTTTCCGCATCTTCAAGTGTTTCAATCCTGCTGGGAGTATGCCGATACCACATGAGGAAATCTCCGCTGGTCTTTGCGTATTCAATCGTGTAATAGTGTCCACAATTCGGCAGGTCATCAGTAATACGGAATGTAACTCCGTCACGTTTTCTTGTTGCTCTTTTAATCTCTTTCATAAGGCATTTTGTTTTGATTGTTATTTGGTGCTTGGCAGGGGTTTCAATCCCTGCCAAACATATTTAGTTGCTCTTGCGGTGGTTTCCTCCGTTGAACATTCTAAAATCGGGTTTAGGTATGCCCAAATAGGCAAGAATATCGGATTCATAGGGTAAGTAGTTCATTCCCTCCTTTCTCCGTCTGCAATCCTCCGTAATATCACGGAAAGCAATTTGCTTTGCGGTTTCTTTGCGTGCCATAGTTCCAGAGTTTTAGCGGTTAGTGTCGTAGTAGTAGCCGTCCTCCTCGTACCAATCGTAAGTAAAGGAATGGCCAAATTTTTCCATGTCAAAATATGGCTCAACAACTTCCCATGTCTTGGAATCAATCCCAAGTAAATCAATCATGGCATAGCCAATTTCTTCTTCGTCCTCATAATGTCCGACAAACTTATCTTCTGCCTCGTCTTTCAGTTCCTCAATAGTTTCGTAATCGTCTACGTCTTCAGATACCCAACTTTCTCCGCACATACCTTCGGGAATGTATTCCCAATCTTGAAACATGAGTTCGCAATCTTCCTCGTCCTTGTGGAGTTCGTAGCAAGCCTGCAAAAATTCTTCTTTGTCAGCATAGTCCGCAAGTTTCATCCACCTACCATAAAGGCTTCCGCAGTTGTACTTGTGATACGTTCCTACATAAATAGCCGCATCCTTAATGTTTTCGCTGATTTTCATAATGTTGTAATGTTTAATTGTTAATAGTTTGGTGCTTGTGGTTGGTAATCAGCCAGCCACAAACAAATAAGTACATTTAAGAATCGTTGCTCGCTTTTAGTTGTCCTTTTGTCCTTTCTCTCAATATGTCAAAGAACGATGCAGTTCCCAGCATTTTCACGCCCAGTTGTCTGCGTTCGCAATCACTCGCTTTGCTCGTCAGATTCACCCATGCGGTAAATCCTCACTGCAAAGATAGCACAATTATTTTGAATAAAACAATAGTTCGAACAAGAATTTTTCAAGAAATTTGCAAAAACGCCATCAGAACGCCGTAGAAAGCACATTTATTTTTGCAATTATTTTCGCTTGTAGTGGTGGATTTATTGCTTTTTGGGGGAGTAGGGTGGAGGCTCGCCCCGATTTTACACCCAATTTGCGCAGGCCCATACACCCAATTTGCGCAAATTTACACCTGTAAATAGGCATGAAAAATTGTTACTCGTTAGGTCAAATAGCGTAGACATAACTGCAACATATCAGTATTTTATCCTTGTAGGATAGAGAAAAAACTCGTTTTTTCTCTACCTACTACGGATAAAATACCAATGGTTGAAGAACAAAATACGCTGATAATCAACAAGTTACATTTTCGCAAGTCCTTGTTTGCAGGGGAAAATAGGCAGTTACGGATTGTAAGCACCTGCGTACATAGGTGGCAAGACCATAGCCAGCCACAACCATACGCACGTAAAGCAATCAAGCCCACATGATGCGCACATAGTTGCAGAAGATAAGATGCGCTTTCCGACTGAAAGGCTTTGCCCCATTCTCTTGCATTCCCCTTCATTCTCGCACATTGTCGCATTCAGGCAGAGGGTGTGCCCAAAGGGTGGTATGAGGACTCTCCATGTCGGGCGGTTTCCTTAATCTGGAGCCTCACTCTTAGCGAATATATGAGCCAGACAAACTGCCTGTTCTCTCCCTGGTGGATTTCGCATTAGGGGAGGTAAAGCATGCTTAGAGGACTTGTCTTTGCGGATGGGACCCGGAAAGGATCTCCATATTGAGGTAGAATTTCCTAACACGAATATAGTGAAAATAAATGGATTAAGCAAGATAATCAGCGAGTTAGTTGTAGTAAGGTCAAATAGCGGACGGTTGTTTTTTGTGGTGTTTGTACCTTTGGGCAGATAGAAAAATGTTATTGAGTTATGGAATGGTTGACCATATTGTCGATGATTGGTTCGCTGGCTGCTACGGGCGTAGGTGCGTGGCAGAGTGCGGAGGCTATGGCCGATGCGAAGGAGCAGCTGTCCAATCAGTACAAGACGGAGCGGGCGGAGCGTAACCGTATGCTCAACAGGGGGTATGTGAATTCCTCCGATGCGCAGGGGCTTCTCCGCCGTGTCCAGGAGTTGCAGAGACAGCAGTACGAGCGTGCCCGTGCTACCAACGTAGTGGCTGGTGGTACGGATGCTCACCTTGCCGCTGTCCAGCAGAATAACAACAAGGTGGTCACTGATGTGGCCGGAAACCTTGCTTCCCGTGCTGATGCGTGGAAGGATAACCTTCGTTTGCAGCAGATAGGGTCTGACCGGGCCTATGCCCAGCAGATGTTCGCCATCAATCAGGGGAAGGCGCAGAATATCGCCCAGGCTGCGGGACAGGCTACCAAGGCTATGGCTGGTATTGCCGGAGCTGCTGGTGGTGCTGATAATCCCTATGCTACCGCATCTACGGAGGCTACCGCTCCTGCCGCTACCAAGGCTGCGGAAGCTGCTGCTGTCAGCAAGCCCTTCCGTGACGCTACGGGTAATGCTATCTCCACCGACGAGGCTATCCGTCAGACCCAGGCCCAGCTTGCCATGCTCCAGGCGCAGGGAATTGACCCGACCATGTTCGGCATCGGTGCCCAGGTACTCATGAACAACAGATAAAATTCAACGCTATATGGCAAAAGAGAACAACCTTTTTGGAATCCCCGTAGAGAAAGAAAAGCCTGCCGCTGCCCCGCAGACGGAACAGCCGAAGGTGGAACAGGAGCCTCCAAAAGAGCCCGAAAACGAAGTCAAACCTCCAAAAGAGGAAGAAGAGGAGGCATAACAATGCTGAACTTTGACGAAATAGTGAATCTCACGGACGGACAGGTGGCCGAAGCCGCTGCTGCGCAAGCACCACAGGCTCCCGCATCCAGTTTCGCCGACCTCCTTGCGCAAAACGAGGCATTCCGCCAGCAGCAGAGCGAGAACTGGAAAAAAAGGGAGCGAGAGGGCCGTTCCCGCAAGACAATGGCCGCTATCACTGATGCGCTTGCATCCCTTGGCAACCTCGTTGGGACTTCCGTTGGTGCAGTTAACCAGCCGCAGACCTACCAGATGCCGTTTGTCGTGCAGGATATTGAGCAGGACCGTGCCATGGCCCGTGCTACCGCTGACCGCCTGCGTAACTACGACATGAGTATCCGCCAAATGGATGCGAAAGCAGGTGCTGCCGGCTCCGAAATCGCTGGGAAAATGGCCCTGGAGAAGCTTCGCCAGCAGGGCAGAAGTGAGCTTCAAAACCAAAAAACCGCCGATTCTGCTTATCTGGAGGCGCTTAAGCAGGGAGGACGCATTGACCTTAAGCAGATGGACATTGACTACAAAAAGGACCGCGATAAGATGGCAAATGCCCTGAAACAGCAGGGAATCAACATCAGTCGTGAACGCCTTGACGAGATGATTCGTCACAATCAGGCCATTGAGGTCATCCGCGAGAACAGCGCCGGTGGACGTGTAGGCGGTTACAAGACCGTCATCACCCGTGACGAGTTTGGCCGCGAAATCAGCCGTGAGCGCATCCCCACTACGAACCAGGCAGCTGGCGATACCATTGATTGGGGCTCCAACGAAGAAGACGAAAACAAAATTGACTGGTAAAATCTAACCGATATGCCCGATAATAGCAAGGCTTTGAAGGCCGTTTACTCGGCCCTACAGAAGAAAGGAATCACTAACCTCGGAACGGAAGAAGAATTCGCGGCCCGCATGGCGAAGCCTGAGAATCGCCGTAAGGTGTATGACAAGATGTCCACTATGGGTTTCTCCAATCTGGGCACCTTTGAGGAATTTGACGCACGTTTTGCTGCGCCAAAGGAGGAAAAACCTGCGGAGACACTCAAACCTGCCACTACTGCCCCGCAGGAGACGCCAAAGCCTGCCGAACAGGCCACAACGCCTGCTCCAGCCACTCCGGAAGTGGAGACGGAAGCTCCCGTCAACTTCGATGACGAGCCGGGCCCTGCTACGGCTTCACTTCCTAAGCGTGTATCTCACGTGGAAGACGCTCCGCAGGAGACCAAGGACTATATGGACCGTCCTCTTACGCAGGAGGAAAAGGATTTCTATACCGGGAAGGCGGCTCCCACTATGGAGGAAATGTATGCCGGCGCAGGGCAGATGCGAAAGGGTGCCCAGAAAGCGGCAAACGACTTCCAGCTCTCCATTGAGAATCCGAAACTCGCAAGATACTCCGAGTTGCAGGACAAGATGCGCTCGCCGGAGCTTCTGACCTCCGATGAACGAGAGGAATTGGCTAAACTCTCCACCGATAAGGACGTTAATCCCACCGCAGAACTTGACAATGCGATTGCCCGGAGGCGCTTCAATGAGAGCGACCAGGGCAAATACGTTGCCATCCTTGACAAGATGTCTAAAGCCGACAAAAATTCCGATGAATACAAGGAATTGGAGAAGGCTATGGTTGAAAATCCTTTCTACCAGGAGACAAAAACCGCCCTTGGTACTCAGATCGAGAACGATTTGGAAGCTGTTCGTTCTTCCCTTGGCATGAACGAGACCGCTTATTCTACTTGGTTTAAGATGATGGCGCGTATGCAGGGCAAAAGTGGTATCCTGCCCGAACAGGACAGACAGGCCGCTGCTGCCAGGATGCTGGCCAAGGCCGCACAAATCATCAACGACCCGTCTAAGTACGACAACAAGAGTTTTCTCCAGCGCCTTGGCGGATTTGCCAAGGAGTTCGGCAAGGAAGTGGTAAGCCCTGCTATGTGGTTTGACGCCATGACCTCCATTGAGGACATGACGCCCGTGCGTGAAGTGTTCAAGAAGATTACCGACTACTACGGAAAGGTGGATGAATCTCTCCTTAAGGGAGACGAGATAGACAATCTCCTTACAGATGACGAGAAAACACTGCTGAAAGCCTACTTCACCCTCTCCCAAGCGCAGGCCATGCGGCCGGAGATTGCCCGATATGTCAATGCCGCACGTTCTGGTGCGGAGAGTATGAAGTTCGTAGCCGAAATGGCGCTTACGGGAGGCTTCTCCGCCCTTGAAGAATCACTTGCTAAGAAGGCATCGGCAAAGATTGCCGAAAAGGCTCTTGGCCGTTGGGTGGCCAATAACATAGCGCAAGGTGGGGCCCGTGCATTCGCCGGGAAAGCCGCACGTTCCGTTATGAAAGTGGGAGGAAAGACGCTTATCGCAGGTGCCTTGTCCGTCCCCCGTGCCGCTCTCATGCCCTCAACTTGGGGTCGTATGGCGCAGGAAGCCGTCACGCTGGACGACAACGGAAGGGTCAAGAGCCTTGCCGAATCCGCCGGAAAAGGATTCGTTGATTCCGCCCAGGAAGTCTTCACGGAAAGCATGGGCGAGACGCTATTTGTTGATTTCTTTGGCGAAGTCGCTCGTGGTGCGGGACTTGTGGCCCGTAAAGCCGCAGGAAAGGGAGCGGTCGGCCGTGCCGTTGATACCGCTGCCGATAATTTCAGAGCTGTTTCCACTTGGCTCCGCAACACCAAGCCTGCCGAGCTGGTGCGCAGACTTGGCAACACGCAGATTGCGCAGATGGCCAAAGCCGCCCACTTCGATGGTTTCCTGCCGGAAATGGGAGAAGAAGCCCTTGGCTCGGCCATGGATTCCATGCGTCAGGGTAATGCTGATGCGCTTAAGGAATTCTTCGGCTGGGACAACCTTCTGATGACCGCAGAATCCTTCCTGCCCATGTATGTGCTGACAGGAGGAATGGCTGGAGCAAATATCGCCGCCAGCCGAATCAACATGGACCTTTCCTCCCGCAAGTTGAGCCAGCTGATGCAGAAGTACGGCTACACGCAAGACCAGGTGAACTATCTCATTGACCAGACAAGGGACGCCTCGGTCAAGGAGATTTCCGACCTCCTTTCCAATGTGGGAGCCAATATCACCAACACCCGCTTTGGAGCCGCCGCTTCTGCCGTGATGGACCAGGAGCAGGAAGAAGTGGTGAACACCCTGCGGGAGTTCCTGCATGATGCGGGACAGTACAATATGGTATCTGCCGCCTATCAGGAGCGAGGAGCACTCCAGCGCGACCAGCTGCGTGACGAAATGGAGAACCGAATCGGCTTGTTCTATGGACAGGACGAGAATGGAGACCATGTTGTGAACACAGCCAATGTCATTGACGAAAACGGTGATATTCAAGAGGTATATGTCCCCGGAGGCTTCAAGGAAGATGGCGAAATGGGCATTGTTCGCCAGGACGGAAGTACGGGATTTATCCGCAGCACCGATATTGCACCTGCTATTGACCAGCAGACAGGACAGCCAATCACCAACGAAAACGGAAGCATCGTTCCTGCAACCAATACGCAGCCTTTGGATGCTTACCTTTCCGGTATTCTCATGCAGCGCGGACAGGCGCAGGAAATGGAGGGAATCATCCAGGCTGCCAACGATGTGAACAAATCCTTGCGCGCTCCCGTTGAGGCGCTGGGAGACGACGTGAATTATCAGGGCAAGAGCGGACGGTTGACCAATGCCAATGATGACGGAGCAACCTTTGTTCCTGACGAGGATTCCGCAGAGTCTACCTTTGTTGACTGGGGAACACTTGCGCAGGAGAACGGTGTAGTTAACGACATCAATATCCCGACCGAAACCGAAGCTGCCGTAAATGAGGGTAAGCAGATTTCCGCAGAGGAACAGGCTCGCCGTGAACTCGGACGCCAGATTAACGAAGCAATCCGCAACGACCTCCCCATTACCATTGACATGGATGGCGAGGAGTACACGCTTCGCTACGTTGTCCCTTCCACCATTGATGCGGTTAACGGACGTGCGAAGGGAATCTTTACGGGCGCAGATGGACTGCAATACGGCTTTGAATTTGACTACAAGGCCGTGCTTAATCAGGACTTTGCGCCGGAAGCGCCTGCCGAACCCGCTCCCGCCGTTGAGCCGGAGCCTGCACCAGCCCCGGAGCCTGAACCCGCAAGGGAAATCAAGTCCACCCGTGACTACTACAAGCCGGGCAGTTCCCGTGCGGACATTGACCGGATGCTGGAAGACCTCTACGGCAACGAGGACTTGCTGGAGGAGGAAGTTGACGAAGAGCTTATAGGCGAGTATAACCGCGCCAAGAAAGCCCGTGACGATGCGCAGAAAGCGCTGGACGATGCCAATCCGGAGAAGATTGAGAAGCAGCCGGGCGAAACCTTGCAAGAGGTGGCAGCACGTCGTAAGACCGCAAGGGAGAACTTTGAAAAAGTCCGTGGCGAGTTGGAGCAGAAACTCAAGGATGCGGAAGATGAACTGACTTTCTGGGCGGAAGCCAAGAAGGTTGCCGATGCGAACATCAAAGAGCGAGAGGAAGAAGCTGAACGCGAGAAGAGACACCAGGCCGACATTGAGAAATATGGCGTTGATACCAGCACGCTTCATGACTTGGATACGCCGCTGACATTGGAGGAAGCGGTGGCGCAGTACCTTGGTAACAGCACACACCTTATCAACGCAGCCGATGCAGAAAAGGAATGGCTGGGCAAGGGAAACACCAATGCAGGAGAAATCTTCCGTCACCGTGGCCAGCATGGTATCCTTACGCTTAATGGTGGCCAGACCGTAAAGGCCGTTGCAGAGGACATTGTTGGCGAGTATGAGGACCTGAACCTTGACGAGCAGAAGGTCTTTGACGAGATTCTTAACCAGCTGAATACGCACACCAAGACGGAAATGCGGGACGTCATCTTCCAGAATCGTCTCAAGGAAGCCATTGCCGTCAAGGAAGCGGCGGAGAATGTGCCGGAGGAAATTCCTGCCGAGAACGCAGTAGAGGAACGGGAGGTAGAAAAAGAGTTCACCAATAGAAAGGGGCGCAAGATAAAAGCCCGATATACAATTCGTACAGACAAAGATGGATTCACGCACGTTAAGGCAAATTCTACAAGTATCCAATTCGTGCCAGAGTCAATTGGTTTTACAGCAGAACAAACCGTAGGGCCCAAGGAGGAATACAATGATGAGGGTCAATGGCAAGAAGACATTGACACTGTCAACGAACTTGGATATCATCTCTCTGAGGCAACCATTAGGCCGGATGGAACGGTGGAAGTTGTAGATGATGTCATGCAGCTACCTCCGCTTTCCGATGAACTATCCAAAAAGGTGCTTGCTAAGTTCTTCCCGGAACTACTTCCGTCAGAGGTTGTGGAGCAAACCGACATAACTCCTATTGAATCCGTGCCCGAATCCGAACCCGCAGAAGAAGGGGGCGAAACTACTGCCGTCACGCCAATGGATGTAAGTTCCTTTGATATAAACTCAATTGACTTTGACAATAACTTCGTTATCCTTCATCAGACTGGCTCGCAAAACTTTGACAATATATTGCAGAATGGATTGCATGTTGGAGCCGGTTTGAACGGAACAACTACGCTTGCCAACCGAGAGACGGTTCAGTCAATTCTCCAGGCCCAGGCGGAAGGCAGAGGACATGAGGGGTCAGATGGTCTCATCATTATTCAGATTCCGAAGTCGTGGGCTAACGGAAGGTTGGTGAGAACTCTTGACCAAATGGACGACCTCCTTATCGAAAGGTTTGGTTATAATGCTATACAGACTGTTCCGACAGATGTCATTACCCATGCTATTGTTACTCCTAAGGCTACGCCCGAAACTGCTGCCGCAGAGAAACCCACGAAAGCCCCTACAAATAAACAGCAAAGCGGTAGGAATTCCGGGGGAAAATCCGTAACTTCGCAAGAGGATACGAAGCAGGGAGAAGAAGGCTTCCAAAGGCCGGTGCTTACTCTCCGCAATTCAACAGAGCAGGCACAAGCGCGGAATAACTTCGTTGAAGCGGTTGGACGCCGATTGATTTTTGCCCTGCGGAATGGGACGGAGAAGCCATACAAGAGCATAACCGACCTGCGGAAAGAGGCGAGAGCCTGGGGACTTGAAGTGGAAGACAGCGGCGCAACTGACATTCTCCTGCAGGAGCTTGTGGAGCTGGCGCTTGTGAAAGCCGCACGTGCGCTTACTGAACAGAATGGCATCAAGTCAAAGAATGCGTTTGACCAGATCTGCCGCCTGTATGAGTTGCAGCCGACCATCGGCCGTAGAAGTTCCGAGCGCGTTGCCATGCAGCAGTATAGCACCCCGCTTCCGATGTCCTTTGTGGCGCAAATGTTCGCCTACAACGGGGAAATGAAGGAAGTTCTTGAACCCACGGCTGGAAACGGCATGTTGGTGTTCGGTATCCCTGGCGAGAAGGTGCACGCAAATGAATTGGACGATACGCGAAACGCCAACCTCCAGGCACTTGGCTTCGGCTTGGTTTCCAAGCAGGATGCGACGGAACCTTTCGGTGGCAAGTACGATGCGGTGATAGCCAACCCTCCATTCGGCTCGCACGAAGCCGTGGAGTTTGACGGGAAGCAGATAAGCGGGCTTGACCCGATTATCACGCTCCGGGCACTGGATGCCATGAAGGATGGCGGCAAGGCCGCTATCATCATCGGCGGGAATGTGGAGTTTGCGGACAATGGCGCGTGGAAGACAAAGAAGGCGTTCTTCTCTTACCTCTACGACCACTATAACGTCAAGGGCGTAGTGAACATGGCTGGAGACCTGTACGCAAAACAGGGAACCACCTACCCCACGATGATGATTCTCATTGATGGGAGACGGAGCGAGGAAGAACGAGCCGCAGGCAGGGTCTATCCTCCGACCAGCGAGAACGCACGGCCCATGGCTACTACGCAGGATGAACTGTATGACATTGTAAAAGAGATATTAAACGATAATCGTAAGACCGATGGAAACCAAGAATTACGCAGTTCCGGGTTACCCGATTCGCCTCAGTCTGGCGAAACATCCGGGCAAACTCACGGAGAGGGACATTCAGAACAACCTCGTTCAAGCAATGAAGGTGTCGAACGAGAACGGGGAGGATTGGATGGAGGACATCGAAATGTATTGGGAGAACAAGAGCGGAATGATTCTGGGAGCGGACGGAGACCGGGAAGCTCTGCAGAACGAGGAAATAATGCTCAGAGAAGCGAAAATCCTGACGAACATCTGGGGGGAGAGGTCAGACCAAGCTCTGCAACTTCTGAGAATAGCGGGTTGGAAGGAAGAACTGAAGGAAATAACACAAGCGGAAGTGAACGAGACGGACGAACTGACACTGGCGATGATACTGGGAGAGTATCTTCCGAACGAAAGTCCGTACCTGTAACCGAAAAACGGAAGGTTGAAGATAAGAACCTTCCTTACGTTCATCACAGCGAAGCAAAAAGTCTTGAATCTGTAGCACCTGCCTCAATGGTGGAGGCTATGGATGCTGCTATTCAAGAGATTGAGCGAGAGATAGGAAAGTCCATTGATGAATGGATGGTAGAGGAACTTGGCTACAAGGATGCCAATGAACTCTACAACGCCCTTGCTGCAGAACAGATTGATAGCGTTGCTATGGCTATCTATCAGATGAAGAAGGGCAGTGCCATGATTATAGGAGACCAGACGGGTGTAGGTAAGGGCCGTCAGATGGCCGCACTCATTCGTTGGGCTAACAGGCAAGGTAAAAAGCCGATATTTTTAACGCAGAAGGCAAGTCTTTTCTCTGATATCTACCGCGATTTGAGTGATGTTGGTGGTTCCGGACTTCGCCCGTTAATCCTCAATTCATCCGAGGGCGGAAAGGAGGATACAAAGGGCGTAATGCAGGATAAAAATGGCCGTGTCGTCTATGAATCCCCTAAAAACAAAACCTTAAACCAGATAATTGAGAGCGGGAAGGTTCCTGATGGATACGATTATGTTGTATTGACATATTCCCAGCTCAACAATGGAGACGAGCAGAGCCGTTCGGAATCCGGGAACAATAAACCGATTTCTGCAAAGGCTACTGCCAAGGCACGTTTCATCCGTTCAATCGCAGAGGATAACATTCTTTTGATGGATGAAAGCCATACGGCCGCAGGAGAAGATTCCAACACCGGCGCTTTCCTACAAAGTGTTATGCCTACTGTTGCAGGAGTAACCTTTGCCTCTGCAACCTTCGCCAAGCGTGCCGGCACTATGCCGCTATATGCCATCAAGTCTGCTATGAGTGAGGCTAACGTGGAACCGAAGGAACTAATCGCCATGATTAAGCGTGGCGGTGTAACCTTGCAGGAGTTGATGTCCCGTGCCCTTACAGGCTCCGGCCAGATGGTACGTCGTGAGCGTGACATGTCCGATGTGAAGACGGATTGGAAGACCATTGACGATCCGGCTACTGCAAAGCGTGCCCGTGAGAACTACGACAGGGCAATCAAAATCTTCAACGATATCATTGCTTTCCAGCAAAGATACCTCACTCCTTTCATTCAGGAGGTTGGTATCCGCGTTGCTGCTACGATGGGAACGACTGATACGACGCGAGGGACCGAAAATTTCGGTGTAGACAACCCTCCGTTTGTCAATCAGACCTATAACTTTACAAAGCAGCTCATGCTGGCTTTGAAGGTGGATGCTATTGTAGACGAGGTTGTTAAGGAAATCAAGGCGGGTCGCCACCCTGTAATTGCTCTTGAAAACACTTACGAATCGGGACTGAGCGAATATAATGTCGGCGATAAGATTGAAGACACTTCATTCAGCGCAGGACTTATCCGCAGTCTTGCCCACATCATGCAGTACACCTATACTGACGATGAAGGTATAAGCCACCAGGAGCCTATTTCCCCGAAAGACCTTGGGCCAGCTGGTGAGCAGGCTTATTATGCTCTGCAAGAGCGGATTAAAGAAGCTACGAAAGATATCTTCCTTAGTCCTCTTGACGGAATCCGTGAAAAGCTCAATGCGAAGGGGTATAAAGTTGGAGAAATTACCGGACGCTCGACTACTGTTGTAAAGGAAGGTGATGGCTATGTGCTTCGGAACAGACCTGATACCGATGGAAAGAAGACCGTTCGTGAGTTTAACGATGGGACGCTTGATGTTGTTATTATCAATAAGAAGGGTTCCACGGGTATCTCTCTTCATGCTTCCGTAGCCTTCAAAGACCAGCGTCCCCGTTCCATGATTATCGCCCAGCCGTTGGGTGATATCAACGACTACATGCAGATGATTGGGCGCATTGACCGTACCGGGCAGGTGCATAGGGGTTATTACATCAACCTATCGCTCCCTGTTCCTGCCGAATTGCGGTTCAATATGATGCTTGCTACAAAGTTAAAATCCCTTAATGCCAACACCACGACTGACCAGGAGGGTAATGCCGGTTCGGTTGAGGCTCCTGACTTCCTGAATAAGTACGGAAGTCAGGTGGTGATTGAATACCTCCGAGACCATCCGGAAGTGTTTGAGAAGCTGCTTGAAGGGGACTTCAAATTAGGAGGAAGGACGAATCGTGTTACGAATCAGGAAGAATTGGAAACATACCAGGCAGGCGAAGATGACGCGCAGCGCATCACGGGCCGTATTGCCCTTCTTCCCGTAGCCGAGCAGGAAGCGTTCTACAACGAGATAGCCGAGCGCTACAATGCCCTTATCAAGTACCTGGACGAAACGGGGGAGAACACCCTGAAAATCACGACACTTCCGCTTCGTGCTAAAACTTTAGCGAGGAAGGTTGGCACTGAGGGGCGCAACCCGAACGGAAACAATCCCTTTGCACAGAACTCCTATGTGGAGCGCGTAGAGATTGACGTTCTCAAGAAACCCATGAAGGCAGACGAAATCCGCAAGGTGCGTGAGTCCCTTTCCGGAGGCAAGGAGGAATCTACCCGTGTGCGCGAGTTGTTGGACCGCGTTGAGGAGCAGCGTAAACAACGGATTGCCGCAGAGAACGAGCGCTACGAACGGAAGAAAGAGAAGACGCAAAAGGATATTGACAGACAAGCTGCCGCAATCCGTGCGCGGAATGTGCCGGAGGCTGACGCGAAGGTGGAAATCAAGCGTGTTACCGACCGTCTTACGTCCGAGATAAACGATGAGCACACGCGGAATCTTGCCGCGATTGAAAGCCAGCATAACCGGCTTCGTGACAGGTTTGAACAGTTCAACTTCTCTCAAACCTATCTGATTCACGAGACAATCGTTGGCGGGAACCTTTTCGAAGGTGCCGGTTCGCCTTCCCTGTTCCTTGGCTTCAAGACCGCGAAGGATGGTGCCAACCTGACACCATCCACCAGCTTTGCCGTGTTCGCTACGCTGGATGGCCGTCGCAGGATTGAAATTAAGTTTACTGATGGCGGTGTGCTGGACGAAATCAGCAACTACACTACGCTTAACTATGGTACGGCCATGCGCACGACCATAGACAATTGGGACAATTCCATTTCCAATGCTACGCGCGAGGAACGCTATATGCTGACGGGGAATATTCTCCAGGCGTGGAGTGACGCTTCTCAGGGTGGCATCCTTGCTGGAAGGCTTATTACCTATACCGATATTGACGGAAATATCAAGGATGGTATCTTGATGAACAGCACCTGGGAGACTGGACAACTTCGTTCTGCCGGAAAGCCTATCTCTGCCGCGATTGACCAGATTAAAGACCTTGGTTGGCGCGAAGAGCTGGAAAGCACCGACGGGCACGTTTCCATAGAGAGATACCGTGACCGTTATAGGCTTCGCGTCCCAAAGACCAAAAAGGACGGGGCTAAATACTTCCAGGACGAACAGTTGCTTAGCCTTGTTGTGGGCAGAAACTTCTATCAGTCGCGCGGCAAGTTCGAATGTGAAGTGACTAAGGATAACCTTCCCGCCGTGCTCTCTGTCCTTGACTCACTTGGTGTTCGTGTTCCCGAAGAAAACTCCGAAGATTGGGAACAGATGGACGAGAAAGCAATTCGGGCCGGTGTCCCAGTGGCTCAAACACAGGAGGCTCAAGATGGCTCAGTAGTTTATATGCCAACAGTCCCGCCTGTGGATATGGATTCATATCAGTCGCGCCTGGATGAAGCAACCAATCCGCAGGAGCGAGAACAAATTATGCTGGAGTTTATCGAGGCAATAGACCCCCAGCATATCCCTGTTGATTTTAAGCCTTACGCTGAACTTGAAAGCTACTTCCGCTCAATCGGAATGAGCGAGAATGGTGCCAAGATTAACGCGGCTTATATGGAGGGGAATGGCGCGTATGGCGCTTATATGAAGGGCAGAATGATATTCGTTGTTGAGAAAAATACGAATATTGGATTGCTTCTGGAGCATTATACACACGAGCGCCAGCACTACATCAATGAACGAGACGGTCTTGCCAAACAGTTGTTTGACAGAGTTGGCGGGAATCTGAATATCTTGGAAGATGGTCTTTCGCTTTATGTCGGAGGTAGCATGGCGTCCACATATCGTTTCTATTACCGGAGTACTCCGGAATTTCTTGCCGACGAGCTTATTGCCTACGCGATGGGGCTCGTCTATGATGACCCCGCATTTGCACATAATCAAAAATTTTCGCATCTTGCAAAAGAAATACAAGAATTTCTAAATGACATTATAAATGGACAGTTCAATGATTCATATCGGCCTGCCATACAAGGACGGCGTTATGGGAATTACAATGAGCGAGAAGGATATAGAAGCGGTACACAAGCTCCAAATGGAACAG
>CALBPX010000016.1 GCA_937899055.1 uncultured Bacteroidales bacterium | reverse complement strand
TTTCCAGACACCCACAGCCCTTTTAAGCGAGGCAGAGCAAAAAACGGCGGCAGAACGCACAAAGCCCTGGGGCACGGGCCAAGCCGTTCTGAGTGCAAAAGATGTTGTAAGCAAGCCGTTTGCAGTAATAAACTCGGACGATTTCTACGGAAGAGATTCTTTCCGGGTTCTGGCAGATTACCTGAGCGGCATACGCAAAGGCCAGAAAGGCAGATTCTGCATGGTGGGCTTTCTTCTGAAAAACACCCTGAGCAACTCCGGAAGCGTTTCAAGAGGCATCTGCTCCGTGGACCGCAACGGACATCTGGTTAAGGTTGAAGAACACGGCAACATCCGCAAAGAAGGCCGCAAAATCCTGGGCGAAAACCTGAAAGGCCAGGAGCACAGCCTTGCGTTCTGCAGGAAGACTTCTATGAACATGTGGGGCTTTACTCCCGAATACATGGACGAATCCTATGAGATATTCAAGGAGTTCCTTGCACAGAATATCGATGAGCCAAAGAAAGAATTCTATGTTCCGAGCGTGGTCAGCCGCCTGATACATGAAGGCAGGGCCAACGTAAAGGTACTTGAAACTCCATCGGCCTGGTTCGGAGTAACTTACAAAGAAGACAGGCCGCAGGTTGTAGCAAAACTCAAGGAAATGACCTCCGGCGGAATTTATCCTTCTCCCCTGTTCTGAAACAGCTGACAGGATATTATCGCTGAGAATAAATACGATAGTTGCACATGGGCAAGCTCTTTTCAAAACCCAAATACTACAAGCCCGGAGTGGGCGGCAGCCTGCTTATTCTCCTGGTTCTTGTTGTCGGAGGCGGAATCCTGGCTTCCGTAGCTGCCTTGGCTGCTGCCGCAGCAACCGGAGAACTTACGGCTCAGAGCCTGTCAGACCCGGCCATGCTTACCGGCATAATGACCAGCCAACTATCTTTGATATATTTTGCCCAGATGATTGTTCCGGCAATCTTCATCTGGCTGGTAGGTAACAGCAAGAGCTACAATCCGTTGGAGGCCCCTGTAAAGATAAACAGTCCCCATCTGGGAAGGTTCAGCGTAATTCCCCTGGGAGTCTTGCTTCTGTTTCTGACGTTGGCTTTAGGCTGGCTTCTGGATCCTCTTTCAAACTATTTTCCTATGCCGGACAACTTTAAGGATATGTTTGAAAATATGGGCAACAGGCCCTTTGATACCATATTGTCCGTAGCCATAATGGCCCCTCTGTTTGAGGAATTCATACTCAGGGGCACCATAGAACGCGGCCTTCTGGCAAGAAGCTATGCAAACCGCAATACGGAAGAACCGTCTCAAGGGCTGGTAATCTGGGCAATAATCTGGTCTTCTGTTCTGTTCGGGGCTATGCACATGAATCTTTGGCAGGCAATTCCGGCATTTTTGATAGGCTGCCTCCTGGGCTGGGTTTATTACCGCACACACAGCATCTGGGCAACCATCTTCATGCATTTTGTAAACAACTTTTCTTCCATAGCAATGTACTGGCTGTTTCCGCAGTTGGATGCCGAGGCTTCTTCTGAGGAAAACATAGCTATGCTTACGGGCAGCCCAATATGGTACTGGGTGTTCGTAGGCATCGGAGGTGTTGTTACCGTAGCCGGTATCTGGCTGCTGAACAAGTACCTGCCAAAGAAGCCGCAGAGTTTCAAGCCCAAGAAAGTATTTCTGGCTCAGCAAACCCCGGATGTAAACCTGTAACGCAATCAAAAAAGTTCATGAATGAAAAAGATATATCCGCTCATCCTTGACAACATAACACCAGAGAGCAAAGCCATCAACGGCTTTCTAAAAGACAACACTCTGGACGACCTCATAGAAACCTACATGGGAAATTTGCTCGGCGACAGTGTCTTCACCTTCTTCCAAGGGAACCTTCCGATAACCGTTCAGATCAAAGATACTCAGCTGGCGGAGTCTTCAAAAAACGGAGGCCGGGGGCCCGTCCTGGTTTCTCCGGACGATCAGACGGCACTGCCGCGCTACGACTGCTGGGGCAAGGAGAGAATGCTCTACATACTTTCTGCACAAAAGGGTTCGTCTATCTGGATAGGCTTTGAAAAGTCTATTTCGGCAACCGACATCTACGAACGCTGCCAGAAGGGCAACATTATTGATGCCATGAATGAAATAGAGCCGGAAGAAGGAGAAACATTCTACATAAGGCCCGGCGTACCGTTCTGCATCGGAAGCGGAGTAAGATATGTAGAAGTTGCCCAGAATTCTCCGGTGGAACTTGACATTACGGATATGGAGCAGATGGTAGAAGCTCTGGACTTCATCCGCCTGGATGCCTACATTCCGGAATACGTGGCTCCCGAGGACTGCCTGTTCCGCATGGAAAGGGTTGCCATAACAAAGCCTCAGACCATAGCTCCTGACCAGACAGAAAGCTTCATGGCAATAGTGAACCTCGACAACCAGACAAGCCTGACGGTCAAAGACATAAGGGCATTACCAGGCGTAACTGAAGAAAACTGCGCCGTCCTTTCCGCCAGTGCCAAAGACCGCAACCCTCAAACGAACACCCAAGACGGCAACTCGCAGACAAATGCCCAAGACTGCAACCCTCCCGGGTTTATGGTTATGATTCCTCACGACATACGGGAGCTGACGATATCACCAAGCCAGGAATGTAACAACCCATCATCCTCTTTCCTGCGAATCTACATGTGTAACATTCCTCAGCCACCGAAAGACGATGAAGATAATCGCGATGATGACCACTGCCACGATGACCACTGCCATGATAACCACTGCAATGACCACTGCGGCTGTGACGAACATCACTCCCACGATGACGATGACTGCCACCATCACCCCCACGGCCACTGCGATGACCACCACTGCGGCTGCAACGGACATCATCACCACAGCAACGAAGACCACTGCGGCTATGACGGACATCACCGCACGGACTGCAACTGAGGACCAGGGCCAAAGGGCCGTGCCCAGTAATAGGCTGTTTATTAATTACTTACTTAATTGACTGTATGCATTTTCGCCCACAGTAAATATGATATACCGTTGATAATCAAGTAAATGCCGGGCACGCAACACAATTTATTTTTTATGGATACCGTAAGAACAGACAAATTCCTCTGGGCAACGACCGCCACCGCCACTATGACCACCGCCACTATGACGGACATCATCACCACAGCAACGAAGACCACTGCGGCTATGACGGACATCACCG
>CALBPX010000015.1 GCA_937899055.1 uncultured Bacteroidales bacterium | reverse complement strand
TTGGCGTGAGCGTAACTCTGGACTGGAACCCCGGAGGACATTATGACCCGATACTTTAACCAACAAATCATAATCTGAACACAGTAAGAAAACGAACCTAAGAGCACTTATTTATTAAAGAAAAATAATTGTATGGCAATGAAATACAACAGATTGACAGGTATAATGGCGGCACTTGCAGTGCTGTTGACGGCATTGTCGTGCAGCAAACACAGTTCAGTCCTGGAAGAGGGAGAAAGAAAAGAGAACAAGAACGCAGTGTCCGTTTCTCTGGCATTCAACATGAAGGATGTTGCCTATTCTCCTGCAACAAAAACCGTTGGCAGCATAGCTCAGGCAGACTCTTCTTTCAGAGGCATCAGCAATATATATTTTCTGCCATTCTTGGTTCAGAGAACAATAGAAATGACAGACCAGAGGTCAGGAGACTATCTGGAACTGCCATACGCAGGAATTACCAACATCTGGGGCAACGATGCCTCAAGCGGCAATTTCACAGGCCTGGTAAACAGCAACAACTCACATCTTTACGGAAGCATTTACATTCCAAAGGGCACCGGATCTTTTCTGGTTTATGGCAAGGCCAATGATGTAACAACATACAACTCCCAGACATATACAGCCGGCACGCAGGCTTTCAAACATCTTAACGGAAGCCTGATTGCTAGTGACGAAGGTACATACGCTTCGGACATAACATTTTCTCCGGAGCCCATTGTTACGGAAGATGCCCAGACCGCCATATTTGCAAAGGCTCAGAGAGTTGCATACATACTCAACGATATCGTCAACTCTGAATACACCATAAATTACTATTCGCACAGCGGCAGTAACAACTATACAGCACAGACTACAACGCAAACTTGGACCGCCTCCACCCTGAGCTCCAAAATGAACGACCTTTACAACCAGCTCACCGGAGCCGGCAGTTTCTCCGGCATCGGAGGTGCAATGTTCTCCGGCAGCGGATCGTCCATAACCCATATACTCAAGAATCTTTACACAGTACTAAGCCAATCTGACGATTTCAACGGCAGTTACATTGATGATATAGGAGATTACATTCCATACGCAAATAACTCAGGTACACGGTTGACTTACAACGAATACTATAACCGGTTCAGAACGGCTATAATGAGCAAGATAGCTAGATATTTCAATGCTGTGCCGTCATCTTCTTCTGCTGAACTCAGCGATTCCGACCTGCGGGAGTTTCCTGTAGATGAAGGCCTTCCAGAAGGCTGCATAGCAGTACACTGGAACGGAAGCCGGTTTGAAGTGGTGCAGGAAGGAAACTACACACTGCATCTGGCACCTATGAGCCGCTTCTGCTACAACCCCAACCTCTGGTACTTTACAAACAGCCGCCTGCATATTACTCAGGATGAACAACATCCAAACTGGTTTACAAATGCCAATGCCACATGGGATGTCATACTTGGCAAATACACCAACGGAACATCTGTAGGCAACGGAGCCGTTTCTGTTGCCATAGACAATCCTCTCCAGTATGCAACGGCACTGCTGGAACTCAGCCTGGCCAAAACATCATCGTCAACACTATTGGATGCAGATAGTCTGGCAGTTAAAGTAAACAACACAAACTTTCCGATGACAGCCGTTCTTGTAGCCGGGCAGCATGTGCAGAACTTTGATTTTACGCCGGTTTCCGGAAACGAATACTATGTGTATGACAATATGATGACCGGCACATCGGGGCAGACCCTCGCCTGGATATCCAGCACGGCAAACAACAGCCCGGCATACTCCATGCTGCTGCAGACAATGCAGGGCACAGATGTAAGGATTGCGGTAGAGTTTCAGAATAACTCCAGCGTAACATTCAGGGGAGCAACCGGTTACATACTTCCAGGAAGTAAGTTCTACCTCATGGGAGAGCTTTCTTGGGACGATGCCTCAGGAGACAAGACAGTGGTCAAGAGCGTACTCCAGCAAGATTACAAGACATCTGCCACCCTCAATATCAACAGCCTGAAGAATGCCTACAACTGCATTCCGGACATGCAGGAGCCGCAGTTGGAAATAGGAGTGGAAATAAATGTTGACTGGCTCCTGGCAACACCTACAAACGTGCCTCTGTACTAATTAACTATCGCGATAAAGAAAATGACAAGGTTCTGCTACATAAAGGAAAAAATGATGAACGGAAGGTTTTGTTTGGGCACTGCGGCTCTGTGCCTTGTGCTTGCCCTTTTGACACCCTCCTGCTCAAAGCATCACGGTCCGGAGGCCGAAGTTCCCCAGCTGCAGGTGACCATTTACATACCTCAGCCGCTGGCTACAAAGGCAGACGAAGGCTCGCTCAGAGGAACGGAAGCCGAAAGAGAAATCAACGAACTGATTGTATGGCTCTACAAGACAGATGATGCAGAAACCGCTGCTCCGTTCTACTGCATCCACATGAACGCCTCAGACCTTGCCGTTTACAATCTGGATGCAGGTCAGGAGGCCAGGTTCATGATACCTCTGGATTCCGAAGAACTGAAGCAGATTGCCGAAGACAAACCCCATATAGACATATTTGCCGTAGCCAATCCTGAATCGGCAGGCATGACCCTCCCCTTCCAGAGCAATACGGCGTGGAATACCGTAAGCCGCAAGCAACTTCTGGACGGAGCTATCATGAGCGGAACTGCATTGTTCAGCTCAGAGAACCTTACTGTGGATGTTCCTTCTGCCGGGCTTCCGTTCTCCGGATGTGCAACAGACTGCTCCATAGGTGGAACTTTTCCGGTACTGACCATAGACAAAGTAACTCTGAACCGCTGCGTAAGCAAGTTCCGTCTTCTGCTCAGCTGCATGTCTGTAGAAGACACGGACTTTGAACTGACAAGCATAGTTCTGGGAACCGGCTCAGACCAGTTCTCGGCCAGCGAATATGTGTTCAACAATTCAGCAAATGCTTGGAAGATAAGCGGATACGAATCCAACACCATAACCCTTCTGGACACTCCGGTGGCAGGAACCGCCCTGGCTGCAAACAATACACCAAGTGCATATTTCTTCAGGGCTACCGGCAATGCTTCCGAAACACCGGACCAGTATTGGGCAAGGTTGGACGCCGGAGTTTCTTCCGGAAAGCTTACGGAGCAGAGCCATTTCTACCTCCGCGAGTCGGACAGGCAGCTTACGGGCACCGTTACATACAAGGTAAACGGTGTTGAGCATACAAAGACCTTTGGCATGGAGGCCGCAGGCGATTTTGCCCGCAATCATGTATGGGTTGTATATGCATACTTTGTTGGCGGAAAGCTGGTTCTGATTCCGGCAGTTCTGCCCTGGACCGCAGGCAACGACCGCTTTACATACACCACTCAGGGTTCTACGGATGTAATTCCGGACCCATGGCTGCGCTATACTCCAAGCATGACCTACAACGATTGGGACGAGAGCTGGGTTGCCATCTCCTACAGGTTTGAAGACGATGGAGTTACGCCCATGTATTCTTCTAAGATGACATTTGTGACCAACAACACCTACCCGCTGCTTCTGCAGTTGGACAACGACCTTTTCCGCATGGTAATTTCAGACGACGAAAACCCCACTCCGGCGGTCTGGCCCCAACTGTCATACACGCTTTCTGCCGGAGCACATTCCATAAATGTGTGGGTAATACCCGTAGATGACAGAACCATGACAGAGGAGCAGTCAAAGGTTGGGCTCACTCTGGTCTGCCAGTCTTCGAGCCCCTATATGATACCTATTTCCAACAATTTCCCGGGCGATGCGGCACACAGCACCATCCGCTTCCGCAGAGTATCGCCTGCCGACTATGAACTGAACAAGAATAACACATATACCACAGACGGAGTAACCGCTTATTGGAAAGAACCCATTGGCTAATGAGAAATTTTGCAACATACAGAGTGTTTTTTGCCTCAGCGATATCTGTCTTGATTTTGCTGGCGGCTTCCTGTATAAGAAACGAGAAAGTTGTTCCGGAATATCAGGACAAGGGCGGCCTTTCTTTGCTGCCAAAGCTGTTTGACGATGGAATAGACCACCTGCGCGGAAACACAAAGGCAAAAGACGACACCGATTCTGACATAAACCAGAACGACGATGTGAACGCCCATGCAGAACTGCACGAAAACCTCATAGAAACACTGGATGTTTTTGTAAAGGAAGAAAGTGCGGCAGAAAGCGCTGCCTGGGTTTATGTCCACCATTTCAGCCAGGACGATGACGGTGCAATTCTGGACAGCAACGAACCGGGCGGCCTTCTGGAAAAGGCCAAGCACCTGATAAACAAGAGTTGGACAAATGTTCCTTCGGCAGCCAATCCATTTGACCCGGATGTTGAGTATCACATCTACGTTACGGCAAACAACCCACATACCCACTCCTGCCAGCATACAGATGCCCAGCACTATTCCTATCGCCGAGAATTATCTACACCTCCGGCAAATCTGGCTGAGCTCAAGGCTCTTTCTACATACGATGCAACAATAGGTTTTGACAACCTTGCAAAATACTATACCTCCGGAGTAATAGAAAACCGTGCAAACAGCACCAACACCAAGGCCTTCCTCATGGACGGCGACACCATCTGGTCTCCACATCCGGAAACCGGAGAGCAGGTTTGGGACATTGACCTCAAGAGGGCTGTGTCAAAGGTAATGATGAACCTCAGCCTGGACCCTACATTCAAGGCCGACAGCCTGGATTCCAAGCACTGGCATCCTGGAAAGCCTATGTGGAGGTATGTAAACTTCGGCTTTGAAGTTGCAGACATTGCCGACGGAACATACGAGCTCAACACGGAAACAGCAGGCAACCCCTGGACAAACGATCCTCTGAAGGTGGGCTCTCTTAGCATAACAGACGGAACTTCAGACCCTTGGCTATATCATATCAAGACCTATACGGCCCCTTTCAAATGGGATGCAAACGACTACCATATCAAGCCATACATTCTGGTTTCAATAGTTTACACATATTTTAACGAAGACGACGAAACCGACCCTGAAAACTGGCATGACAGAACCTGCTACTACCATATTCCTATCTGCAACGAATCTCAGATTGGTTCGGAAGGCCTGAAGCGCAACAACATCTACATAGTTGATGCTGCCATTGCTTCCTGGGGTTCCGCCAACGAAGATATTGAACCATCTGATTTTGAAGTTCGTATAGAGTACCATGTAGTACCTTGGACAGAAACCGATGTAAACAGCGAATCTACCGTAGTAAAACTCTCCGACATCAAATACCTGACCGTATATCCGCAGAAATACTCCCTCAGCGGCGATGGCAGCCGCAGCGTTGAACTCAACTGGTATGCTTCCGTAAGCACGGACGACGGCATATTCCCCACCATAGACCTGAGTTCCGTAAACATCCATTACACCAATGCAAGCGGAACGGATGTAAGCATCAAGGGCGATTCCACCACATTTGAAAACGCCGGAGAAGCAAACTACATCTACAAGCGGCCAATGCCCTACGACGGCACTACCAACCTGGCCATTACAAGCAAGGCCAAGGCCTATTCATCGTCAGACAAATCCGCCAACTCTGAAACCGTTGTCATAGAGCTTACCCCTAAGGGCATCATAAGGGTTACTTCCGAGGCCCTTTCAAGCCGTGCGGTCAAGATTATAGAATTTGATGTAAAGCTCAACAACAGCACCCTGCCAAAGAAACATGTGGTAATCCGCCACTATCCCACGGACAACATCCAGAGCTTTACCGGCAGCTGGTCTTCGCGCTGGGACGGCAACCCCTACGCCTACTCCGTTACCTATTATTCCTACGATGTAACAAAATACTACAGAAAGGGGTACTACAAAGGTTCAGAAGGCTGGAAAGAAATCACTCAGGCCGAATGGGCCACCGGCATAGGCTCCAGCAACGATGACCGCAGAAACGCCAACGGCCAGTCCAATGCAATCAACGGCTATTATGCAACCGGTGGCAGCCAAACTACTGTAACTAATACCAGTACTACCTATTATTCTGGAACTATTCCTTCATCTAATGTAACATATTCCTGGTATGGCAATGTCCTTACTGTTTCCGGAACGGGAGGAGGAGGAGGAGGAGGAGGAAGTCAGGCTCGCTCCTATACAGTTACTGGATTTGACTATTATGTAGGTGATGGGCAAAGCCTTGGTGGTCAGCCTGGCAACAGAACTGTCAGTATAGATATGTGGAAATACTCAACTTACTACAAGTGGGGAAGTTCAAGAGAATACTCTTACGACCCGGACGGAGACGGCTGGGGTAGCAACTACGACGGTTGGGAATGGGTAGAATGTACCGAGGCACAGTACAATGCCACATCTTCCGACAGCCGCAAGGTAGAAACTTCTACCGTGGAAACAGACTATCTGCCTTCTGGAATTACAGAATATACAACAAGAACCGAAACCGTTGACGGACAGGCAAGTACCGGAAACTGGGTGGACTGGGAGAACCATACCGGAACTACAACCAGTGAAGGTATTTTTACAGCCAAGGTGTTTTACAATGGACAATGTTACCCGATTACATCAACTTATGAATACGGCTCCTCTTCAACTTATAGCAATTTGAAAAATAACCACATGTATGTAATTCAGATAACGGCAGCCAGCAGCTCCTATGTTCTTGGCAATCCAATATTGGACAGCAACTACCAGTCCGACGACCATGTGGTAGCCCCCGCTTTCATGATTGCATCTCAGCTGGGTGCCGTACAACGTACAACCTCTGCTACAACAGCAGCAACCCACTGCGGAACCTATATGGAGGTTGGAACAGACGGAACAAGATATACGGGTTGGAGGCTTCCCACCAAGGAAGAAATTGATGTAATTATTGAGTATCAGAGTGGAACTTACACCCAAGGTGTTACAATGGCTGAAGTTCTTGGCGGTCAATATTATTGGACATTGGACGGAAATACCGCCTATGTTTCAACAGGTTCTGAGGGCACTACCGCAAACGCCTATGTACGTTGTGTAAGAACACTGAGCGGAAAGGAAATACAGGCACTTAACGGAGATTAGAATCGCTGAGACAAAAAAAAGAAAACCTATAGGATATGAAAAAGTATCTGATATATATATGGATTCTGATGGTGGCGCTCACGCTGCCGCTGGTGCAGTCTTGCTCCGAAAAGGGGTTGAACGGCCCTGAGGGTGAGGAAATTGACCCCGTAGAAGTAGAAGCGTGCGAAGACATTCCATTCAGGCTGGGCTTTAACCTGATTGGCGAAAAACCGGCAGCTAAGACAAAGGCCAGCATAGTTGGCGGAGATGAAGATGCAACAGACTATGTGAAGAACCTTTATATGTTGTGCTTTACAGTGGAAGGCATATACCTGGGCTACAGGGTTGCAACTCTGGAAGGGGCCGAGACCCAGTACACTGGACTACATCAGGACTGCTACGGAAGGGAACTGATTACCGGAACCGTTCCTGCCAGAACCGCCAAAATCCACTTTATTGCCAACGCACCCAACCGCATTCCGGGGCTGGACAAAGTAGGAACCATGGAAAATGTAATTGTCAGAGGCAGTCAGCTGGTAAATACCGTTGACGACAGGACAGTTGCATACTGGGGCTACCACGCAGAAGAAAATGCCGCCGCCCTTGGCAAGTGGCTGGCGTTGGGAGATACCACATGGACCACAAACGAAGACTGGGAAATAGACCCTAACCACGCCTACCGCGGAAAGGTTGTAAATCCGGCTCTTCCAGAGGAGCACAGGTACGAATATCAGCCGGCAAACATAGTATATTCTAAAAATCCAGAAAGCATTGTCCACCTCATAAGAGACCGTGCAAGGGTAGAGTTTGGCAGTATGAGCGACGACCCCGAATACCCCGGTATGCCAAGCGGAAACAGCTATCGTATCCTGCAGATAGACTGGATTTGTTCAAACGGCCTCAGTCAAGGATTTTTAGCCCCGTTCAGTTCTACAACCGCCGACCACTATGCAGGCTATGTAAATACATCGGCCTACCCTATTACGCTGGACGAGAACCGCCTTTCGCCATATAACCTCAGCGATGCAAGCCGTTACACTGCTACGGACGAAAGTCAGGTGATGACGATTTACCGGTACGGAGGCAAGGACTCAGGCGGAAATATAATCAACTCCGCCGACATAGAAGCCTCAAGGCTGTTCCTGTTCGAAGACGACAACGATGCAGCAAATCCGCCAAAAATCATCCTGAGGGTAAAGTACCAGAAGCATTACGACAGAACCGACGAGGCGGACCAGGTTACAAAATATCATACCCTGATGCTTTTGGACAGGCAGAACCAGCCGCTGAACATTCTGCGTAACCACAGTTTTGTGCTCAATGTTACATCTATGCCGTGGGAAGGTCTTGGACACACCACATTTGAAGATGCCGTAAACAGCACTGAATATGAGAACAATATGACCGTCAACATCAACGACAATGTAGATGACGTAACAAACGGAAAATTTGAACTCAGCATCACAAACGGCACTTCATACATGTACCAGAGTGGGATCGGAACCGTCCAGACCATAGCATTTGAGTTCAAGCCATCAGAGGAAACCCAAGGCACTTCCGGATGGGCTGCGCTGATGGATACCGTTACGGTCAACGGCTTCAGAATCAACTGGGAAGAAACCCCGGACGCATCATTTGCGGCAGACGACGTTCACATTGCCACTTGGGATAACACTACCGGAAAAGGAACCATATCATTTACGCTCGGCACCGCCATCAGTTCTGCCATGCAGAGCGGAAGTATTGAAATCCAGCACATTGCAACCAACCTTTCCAGGAACATACATATATATTCAATAAGCCAGTTCGACTGTCTTCTGCAGGAGACAAGCGCCCTGAGCCTGGAAGCCACCGGAGCCAGCCGTACAGTAGGCGGCAAGACCTGCAACGAGTATAAGCTCCAGCTTAGGATTCCTGGAGACTATCCTTCCGGTCTGTACCCCATAAGAATACGTATGGCCACAAATACTCTCAACCCTTACAGGTACGAAGTTGACGGCGTGGAGCAGACCAATGTGGGCGTAGAGATTGCAAATACGGAAAACGGAACTGCCCTGGACGGCGAAACGCTTATGGGAATGGACTTTGCAGGCTATACAGACTCCTCGGTTCCGTCGCCGTTCCTGTGGAATTCACGCAAGATAGGAGAGCCTTGGAACTCATGGTTCTACATAGATATCATATCCAAGCCTACAAAGGCCGACGGCTCCGAAGACAATTCCGCCAAAATCTACACGATATACTTTGACGACACACGTCCGCTCAGAGCTACGGCCAACCAGGCTTCCGGTGTAGGACTGTTTGTAAAGATCAAGTACTTTGGCCCCGCACAGTCCGCCTACGTAATCGCCACCCCTTGATAAACATAACAGGCTCAGCAACAACTCTGTATAAGACTTCAGATCTATGACCTGCCCATCGGTATTCTCCGTGGTGGGCGCTGAGGATAATGAACAAAATGCAAAAAATTTCTCATTTGTTGAGTATAGTCAACAAAATCCAATTATCTTTGCATTTGTAAGACATGGATACTATGGATTTGATTTCAAGACCCAATTATTACTC
>CALBPX010000014.1 GCA_937899055.1 uncultured Bacteroidales bacterium | reverse complement strand
ATCATACGACCGCAACGGGAACATACTTACCCTGAAAAGGATTTCCAATTCCATCCCGAATCCTCTGCACAACTTCACGTATTCTTATGATGGAGACAAGCTCACAACCCTTTCCGGAACGCAAAGCGGAACATCCTTTACATCCGCTTATTTGTATGACGGCAACGGCAACATGACTCTGGACGGCAACCAAAACATAAAGCTGTCATATGATATCAACAACTTAGTACATAGGGTGAAGAAGGTCATAAGCGGCCAGGGGCAGAGCCCTACCCAGCAGGAAGACCTGACGGCCGTCTATTCCTACTTTGCAGACGGGACAAAGTTCTCGCTCATGGGAGCAGACGGTTCAGGAAGACTTTACATAGGACCGTTCACCCTTGCAAGGAAAGAATACACGGATGCGACAACTGGAGATGTCTCAGCGATAACAATTCTGGAATCCGCAGATGCAATTGGCTCGGATTCAAGGTTCGCCTTTGCCTCAACGCCGCAGACAATAGGGACAGATACTACATACACAATTGCATACGAGACTCTCTACCAGATAAAGGACCATCTGGGAAGCGTAAGGGTAATAACGGACAGCCAGGGTAACACATTGGAAAGAAACGATTATTATCCTTACGGCCTCCAGACAAATCTCGGAAGAAACTATTCGACTCTTGTAGATAAATACAGGGTAAGGATGCCGGCATCGTTCACTGATTTCAGCCAGAACGGCAACGCTTACACAACCGTCTCCTCTCCTGCAGGAAAAATACTGCCATTACGCCTCCTATACAACGGAAAGGAACTCCAGCTTATAACCCAGACAAGATTCATAGACTATGGAGCTCGGCAGTATGACCCGACCATCGTAAAGTGGAACAAAGTGGATCCAATGGTAGAAAAAACATATCTTTCAGAATATTCTTATTGTATTGGTAATCCTATTATTTATAAAGATTATTATGGAAGTGATTTTTATGAATATATTGATGAAATGAATATACCACAATATAGATGGTTTGCTTCAAAAGAAAAAAACTATACAGATGAAAATGGCATTATTTGGAATAATATAGGCACTACTTTTTTACAAATCATTGGTTATAAGGCTATTCTTTATACACAAAGTACAGACAAGAAAGGCAGCTTGTATTTAAACGAAGGGAAAGTGTTCGATTTGTCTAACATTGACGATCTTAATGATATAGATGTAATGTTGTCTACTTTTTCATCAATTACTGGAATTGTTGGTATGCATTTAAGTAAATCTAAGGCGACATTAAGATTTACAAATAGTAAGGGAGTTGTAGATTTCCATTTGTATTTAAATGGGTGGTGGGGGAATCAATTTGTTAAAACAAAAAAAGTATCTTCTTTCGGAAAAATCATTAAAAAAATCAGCAAATGTGCAGATGTGACAAGCCTTTACCTTGATATCAAAGATATTAAGAATTCTAGCAGCATAGAAGATGCTGCTAAAAGCTCTATGGATTTGGTAATAGATGCTTCAAGTATGACTCCATACACGGCTCCTCTTTCTTTGATTTGGTATTTGGGTTTAAAAGATGGTTTTTATTATTGGAAAGAAAGCGCATTGATGCAAGAAATTGAGAATGATACATATTGGCTTCCTGATTATCTTCCATTCAAATGAGTTAAAATATGAAAATACTTTATTATATACTCTATCGGCTTTTTGTTTTTTTTAATTACTTTGGAGAAGAAGATGATGATTATAATTTTTTCCAAGCTAAAATAATACTAAGTCTTATTATTGGTTCAAACGTATTAGCTATTTTAAACCTTGTGTTAAGTGCTTTTAATGTAGAGATTACTAATACTTTAATAATACTTGTATCAATAATAACCATCATTACATGCTTATCTTTTAAAAACAGAAAAATTATAGCCTACAGGTTAATTTTTGAAAAGATAAAGAACAAAAAATTAATTGATTGGCTTATTGGGGGCCTAATAATTTTTAGTATAGGGTTTTATACTATCTCTTTGTTCCTCACAAAATGATATTATATTTGTTGTTTTAGCCGGTAAAAACCGAGCATTTTTTAATTTTATTTTCAACATCCGGC
>CALBPX010000013.1 GCA_937899055.1 uncultured Bacteroidales bacterium | reverse complement strand
CCTCCTTCTCCAGGGCCGTCATCTGAGCGACTTGTGAACGGGCCCACTCGATGGGGTCTTCTCCACCTAACTTTTCCCGGAGTTCCTCAACGGTTCCCAGACGCTTAACCACTTTCGACGTGCTTTTACCGCTCTCGCTCCTGTACGACCTTGCCGCATAAAGGATTGTGCAGTTCTTTGACTTGACAATGTTGAGCTTCATACTTGTAACAATGCTATATAATGCTACAAATATAAAAAATAAATTTGACAAAAAAAAGCCCCCACAGTGACTTCTATCAAAAAAAATGAAAAACTATAGTGTCAAACTCCCGATGGTCATATAGTATTGCAGCAGTAGTATTTAATCAGTAAAATCCGTATCTTTGGACGATTATATGTTATGATGGATAATTATATACTCTGAGATATGGAAAAAGAGGATAACCTGCTTAAGGTCATGAGCGATGTATCTTATTGCTCTGATAAATACCAATATACGATGGGCAAATCGTTCCTGGAATGTGGAATGAAAGATAAGATTGCCTACTTCAACCTGATCTACCGCAAGGCACCGGACAACAACAACTGGGCTGTGGTATGCGGAACCCGTGAAGCTCTGGAAATGATATCTAACCTTGGAGGAAAATCTCCGGAGTTCTTTGAAAAGTTCCTTCCGGGAGAAGGCTACAGGGAATTCAGGGAATTTGCATCGCAGATGAAGTTTACGGGTAATGTCTATGCCATGAAGGAGGGGGAGATAGCCTTTCCAAGAGAGCCTGTCATTACCATAGAGGCCCCCATTATTGAGGCTCAAGTACTGGAAACCCCTCTTCTGTGTATCATGAACCATCAGATGGCCATTGCCACAAAGGCAAGCCGCGTGTGCAGGAGCACGAAGAAGCCGGTGAGCGAGTTCGGAAGCCGCAGGGCTCACGGCCCATGGGCAGCAACCTACGGAGCAAAGGCCGCCTACATCGGAGGCTGTGCAAATTCATCCAATGTTCTTACCACCGAAATCTTTGGAACTCCGGCTTCCGGAACCATGGCCCACAGCTATGTTACAAGTTTCGGATGTTCTATCAAAGGCGAATATGCCGCATTTGAGAATTACATAAAGACTCATATCGGAGAGCCTCTGATTTTGTTGGTTGACACCTACGATACCCTCAACTGCGGAGTAATGAACGCAATAAATGCATATAGGGCCTGCGGCATAGACGACTCCTACCCCCAAGGCTACGGCATAAGGCTCGACAGCGGAGACCTTGCATACCTTTCGCGCAAAGCCAGACAGCTTCTTGACGGAGCCGGGCTCAAGAACTGCAAAATTTTTGCAACCAACTCGCTGGACGAATATCTGATAGCCGAGCTTGAAAAGCAGGGAGCCTGCATAGATTCCTACGGAGTTGGAGATGCAATTGCTACCAGCAAACACAACCCATGCTTTGGCAATGTCTATAAGCTGGTTCAGGTTGACAACGAGCCGGTGCTCAAGCGTTCAGAAGACAAGATAAAGCTCATAAACCCAGGATTTCAGGTAACTTACCGCATTATCCAGAACGGAATGTTCAAGGCAGATGTAACCTGCCTCAGAGGAGACCTTACATCCAGGAAGATAGAGGCCGGAGAAGAACTCAGAATCCAGAATGAGTTTGACGAAACCCAGCGCAAAAAGTTCCATAAAGGGAGCTACACATACAGGATTCTTCAGACCCAGATGATTAAAGACGGAAAGATATGCTATGAAGATATTCCGGTTGAACAGAAACGAGAATACTTCCTTTCCAACCTCAGTTGCTTTAACGAAACAGAAAGGCGTCTGATAAATCCGCACACCTTCAAGGTAGATATCTCCGATGAACTTTATGACCTCAAGATGAAGCTGATAAACAACCTCATAGAAGAAATTGAGGCCTTGATGGAATCAAATGCAAAGTAGAATTATGATCAGATACAAAAAACTGAAAGCGGTTGTATGCGATACAATTACCGTGGCGGGGCTGAGCCTCGCTCTGGTTCTGCTTGCGTCCTGGACCTGCCCCCCTTCCAAAGGTCTGAGGCCAAGGCTGCCAGCCATGCAGGACACCATATTGAAAACCGCCTGGCAGAAGATGATAGACTCCCTGGTTGACCTCAACCTCAGCCCCGATTCGCTGAGGAAAATGGGGCTCAGCGATGCCGTACTCTTTTCCATTGACTCTGTCAGGAAGGCCGATTCTCTCTCCAAGATCAAAGCCTTGACCCCAAAAGAACTCAGGCAGAAGCAAAGAGACAGTATCCGCAAAAAGCAGGACAGCCTGATAAAGCATGAGCCAAGGGTTTTGGACACATACATCTTTGCAGACAGCGTCAAATTTACAAGGCTTTTTTCGTGGACGCACGATACCTACCTGAACAATCAGCAAATCAGCAAGGTAGATACCTCTTTCACCTACCATTTCCATGATCTGCCTTTTCACAGAGACGACATCAACGGACAGTATCTGGGAGTAAGCGGAAGTGCCGCCCTGCCGTTCAAATACCACAACCGCAAGGAGCAGGAGCTTTTTCCGTTCTTTAACCCTTACATGACCTACACATACATGCCTGAAAGCATGAAATTTTACAATGTAAAGACCCCTTACACAGAACTCGCTTACACGGGAACTCTGTTTGCCAACCGTCAGAAAAGCGAAGACAACGTGCACTTTCTGCACAGCCAGAACTTCAACCCGGCGTTCAACTTTTCCATACTCTACGACCGTAACGGCGGAGGAGGCCTCCTGCAGCACGAAAAGACCGATTTCAGAACCTTTTCCATTACGGGCAATTATCTGGGCAAGAAATACATAGCGCAAGGAGGATATATATTCTCAAGGCTAAAGAGAGAGGAAAACGGAGGCGTAGAGGACCTGAAGATGATCAGCGATACTACCATAGATGTCCGCACAGTTCCGGTGTATATGACCAGCGGAAATTCCGTACTCAAACGCAACACCTTGTTCATCACCCATTCTTACGGAGTGCCCATCAGATGGAAAGCCCAGAGAGATTCTCTCGGAAACAAGATTGCCGATACCCTCAAGACAAATCAGGGAACGGTAACTTACTTTGGACATTATGGCGAATACTCCGTATATACAAGAACTTATACAGACGAAATTGCACTGTCAGATTCTGTAGGACGCTCCCTCTACCGGAACCTGTTTCTGATAAATCCCACAACCACAGCAGACTCTGCCCGGGTGATGAATCTTGAGAACCGGTTTTTCCTGAAGCTTCAGCCCTGGGATGCAGATGCAGTTCTGAGCAATGTGGACGGAGGAATCGGACACCAGATGCTCAATTTCTACGGATTTGACCCGGATTATTTCATAAGCGGAAACCGCAACAAGAGCTACAACAATATCTACACTTATGTGGGCGGAAGCGGAAAATTCAAGAAGTTCTTTGCCTGGAACGCTCTGGCAAGAGCCGATATAGCAGGATATTACAAGGGCAACTTTGCTTTGGACGCATCAATGAGATTCTCTTCGTGGGTGGTTCAGGACGGTATTCACCTTACGGCAAAGCTGCACTCATCGCTGAGGAAGCCTTCCTATTTTCTGAACAATTACACTTCCAACCATCATATCTATTTCAACGATTTTGACAAGACCACCAGAACGCGTCTGGAAGCCAGGCTCGACATTCCACATTGGGGGCTGGAGGCATCGTTCGGATACACGCTTCTGAACAAGAATGTCTATCTGGATTCGCTCTGTGTTCCTATGCAGAACAATGAGGCCATGAGCATAATCAGCGGCTATGTGGCAAAGAATATCAAGGCCGGTCCGCTGCATCTGGAAAACCGGATTCTGCTTCAGGCGTCTTCAAAAGAAAACATAGTTCCGCTTCCAAAACTAGCCCTGAACCTAAGGTATTATCTTGAGTTCTATGCGGTTAAGGACATTCTTAACGTTCAGCTTGGAGCCGATATGACATACAACACAAAGTACTATGCACAGGCCTTTGACCCGGCTCTGGGAATGTTCTACAACCAGGAAAAGTACAAGGTTGGCAACAACCCTTATGTGGATGTGTTTATCAATCTGCAGTGGAAGAGGGCCTGCATCTTTGTAAAGGTTGAGAATGTGCTGCAGGGTATTCCGAACAACGAGTATTATTCTACATACAGGTACATAAGGCCTCAGCGAGCTTTCAAGCTCGGAATCTGGTGGCCCTTCTACTTAAGATAAATGAAAGGCTTCTGGAAGACAAAAACCGTGAGAATATGTACCATTGTTGCAATGGCACTGCTTCTGACCTATGTCTTCCTGACTTTCCTGCATCCTGCCGAACGCTTTCAGGTTCAGCAGCCAAGGGATGTGCTGACGGGCGATACTCTGTACTGCACTATCCTGATAGACAACAAACTGAATCCCGGCAGCCCGGCCCTCAAGTTTGCCACCGACCTCATCCGTCAGTTCTGCCAGAACAATCACTGCCTGGTGGAAGTTTCTGTAGAAAAGTCTTCTGTCAGAAACTGGGAAGACCTGACCGACAGGCTGACAGATGTGATAATATTCAACCGTGTCACCGATTCTGTTCCGGATGCGTTCAAAGACTATCTGGCAATGTCTGACCCCATAGAAAAAGACTATGTCTGCGCTATGAGGTACGACGACGATGCAGTCATAGACAATATCAACTTCTGGATTGCCCACATCAGGCCCAGCGCAGAATACAGGCGGCTCTATGCCCGGCTGCACAAGAAGGAAAACAGCCAGACTTTTGCCTTGCCTATGACCCGTTATTCAATTTCGCCGTTTGACGATATGGTTAAGAAACATGCCGCAGACATAGGCTGGGACTGGAGGCTGGTAAGTGCCCTGATGTACAAGGAATCTGGCTTTAACATGGGCATTGTTTCCAGCATGGGGGCTGTAGGCCTGATGCAGGTTTTACAGTCTGTAGCCAATTCCATGGGAGTAGAAAACATCTACGATCCGGAGCAGAACATTGCCGCCGGATGCAAGATTCTGGGCAAACTTTACAGGAAATATCAGGCTTCAGGAATGGATGACGAAAATGCCATACTCTTTACCCTTGCCTCATACAATGCCGGTGAAGGCCGCATTCAGCAATGCCGGAAGGTAGCTCAGGCAGAAGGCAAAAAACCTTCCGACTGGAAGGATGTAGCATCTGTAATTCCGCTGATGGCAGATGGTTACGACAATAACGGCGTAAAGGTCAGCCCGTTCAGGGGCGGTGCCCAGACAATGAACTACCCAGACCGTGTTATGGGCCAGTACGAAATCTACAGGAAAACCGTTGAAGAATAAGACCTCTTATTTTGCCTTGATAGTCTGAGCCGGTTCTATCCGGCTGATGAAGTGGCTGGGTATCAGAAGAATTGCCATTATCGCGATAAAAGATATCAAATCGGCAGCCGCTATGCTCCACCAAGATATATCCACAGGCACATGGTCCAGAAAATAATTGTCCGGATTGAGACTCATGATGTGGAAATACTTCTGTGCCAAAAGCAGGATGATTGCTATGATGTTCCCTATGGCCAGCCCCGTGGCAACTATTGAAAAACTCTTTGCCAGAAATACTTTCTTGACCCCGGAATTCTTCATACCCAGGGCTTTGAGCACTCCTATGGCAGATATGTTTTCAAACAGTATGATAAGCACACATGAAACCATGTTGAAGGCAGAAACCGCTATCATCAGAATCAGGATGATAAGCACATTCATATCCAGCAGCCTCAGCCAGTCCACAAGGTTTGCCATATCTTCATAGCAGCCCGATATCCTTAAATATTGAACATCGTCCAACTTGTTCAGAACCAGATTGGTGATTTCCTGTTTGCGCTTCCAGTATGAGCCTTCCGAGTGGTCGGTAAAAGTTATCTGGCAGACACTGGAACGGTCTTCTTCCCAGCCGTTGAGGGTGTTGATGACTTTCTTTGGGCAAATCACGTAGAGTTTGTCCAGATTCTCAAGTTGGGCAGAATATATGCCACATATCCTCAGACGCCGCACCTGAACCTGACTGCCCACAAAATAGAATGTGGCCCTGTCTGAGACCTTAAAGCCGAGCATGTCCGCCATACGTCTGGAAATCAATGCAAAATCCTCATCAGACTCTCCAGGCAGGCTGCCTTCTTCAAGAGTAGATTCGTAGAATCGCCAGTTGAAAGAAGAGTCCACCCCCTTCATCACAACCCCTTGAATGTTGTCCTGAGTCTTAATCATTGCAGGGCGGTAGCTGAGCATCTGGAAGGATGTCACATAAGGCAGGGAACGGATGTCTGACTCCGACTTAAGGCGCGGCAGAGAATATTCCTCGGTGTTAAAATCAGCCCCGCCGGTTGGCGGCATTACGGATATAGAAATATCTCCGTTAAAGGCCGCCATCTTCTCAAGAATCTCCTTGCGGAACCCTCTGGACACCGATATCGCGATGATAATTACAATGATGCTTATTGCTACAGACAGCACGGCTATAACATTGCCCAAAGAGGCAAGCCTTCCTTTCTTTCCACTTCCGATTCTACTAGCAACAAACCAGCTCAGTCTCATCACAATTCAAAATAATTTATTAATTTTGCACTCCAACGCGGAAATAGCTCAGTTGGCAGAGCATCAGCTTCCCAAGCTGAGGGCCGCGGGTTCGAATCCCGTTTTCCGCTCCACTTCACAAAGAACTGATAATTTGTCAGTTCTTTTTATTTTTCGTCTATCTTAACTATCTCCAGCAATATATCGGTTTAACTGGTGGTTTAACTCAAACCAGTAAAAAACTCATCTATATGCAAATTTAGTAAATCTCAGCGAAGTATTATAAAGGAATAGGTATGGATTGTGTTAACAACAAATAGGCATTAGCTATCCCAGAATTGAAGTTACTAATCCAGCTTCTTCAAAACAGATTCATTGAGAATACCTTCAAGTTCTTTATAAGGAATAATGGCCTCAAATTCTCCATCACCTCCTGAGCCAAGATTATATGGATAATAATAGACTATCAAACCTTCCTCAATTAGAGCACTTCCGCTAGATTTCTTAAGGAAGACCTCTGCTTTTTTTGAAGAGCATTCTATTTCATTAATGTTGTATTTTTCAATATAGTACTCTCCATTTTCATTCACTAGTCTTTTCATCATCATAGGAAGGAAGTCTTCAAGTTTGGCCGAGTCAACAAAATCGAATAAATTTAGTTCTTTTCCAGTATTAGCATCAACCGTCCTATATGCTTCATGCCCTAGATTATTCTGATTACACCATCTAATTTCATAGAAAGTACACAAATTATCATTCTCCCAGCAATCTGCCAAAAGCAATCCATCCTCATAATTCAGCTGCATAGCTTCTGAATCCTCTTCACATTCTTTGGATTTCATCATTTTATCAAGCCCGTCCATATAATAAATACAAATCTCTTTTGCAGAACTAAACTTCTTAGCTGGGAGGTGTGTATCATCATTTATCGTCAATCCGATGACATACTGGCGTACCTGATTTGAAAGCCATTCAAGCAGAACTTCATTTTGAGGACACCTTAGGGCTAAAACTGAATAATCATGATAACAGCCATCCTTGTGGCAATACGCATAACAACTTCTATGTACTAGTCCTCTTATAGGAGGAAAGTTCAACGAATCTTCCTTGAAACTATTCACGTCATAACCTATCTCGCCAAAAGTGGCATACTTTGAATTGGTCGATGCAAAACTAATTGTAGTGCGTTTAACAAGAGGAGCTGGAGCTATGTTTATTATTCGTTCAGCACTATCAATAAGACTATTTGAACAAATCTCAATCGAATCTATAACTTGCTTAACAGCGTGATTTGCCTCCCTACTCCTACAAGACGTATATGCCAGAGACAAGATTATAGTTGTTATGTACAATATATGCTTCATTAGTCTCAAAGATACTATTAAATATCATAAGATAATCAGAAGCTCTCCCTTTCTGAATCTGTTACTGGTATTGTGTAATACGCTTTCTCCTCGCCCTTGATCCCAAATACGTTCATTATGTACTCCTGGCACTCTTTCTGGGCATTTTTGCCTATAAAAGAGTATTTACTGTCATAGGACGTATCACTGGCTAATTCGGACAAGGCCAGCAATTCAAGATGTTTATCTTCTCCAGCCACATTCCAATAAGTGACAAGTATCGCCTTACCGATTGGCAAATTAGCTCTGGTTAAATCACAAGCAGGCCTTTGGTTTTTGATGTCAAACTGTTCAATAGACCGCACCATGGATCCTTCTAGAATATCTACAAACACTATACTGTAAGGCATATCTCCCTCTTTGGCAAAAACATCAACAATATCGCCTCTAACAGCAAATTGCATTGGTTTTGAGACATAATCCACTCTCTCAAATCCAGATTCTGCAAGAGTTTCTATAAAAGTTCTCTTTTCCAAATACATTTCAGGTATAATACCATCACGCAGGCATATCAAATCGAACTGATAATCCCTGACACCAAGTGAAACTGTTTTGTCAGAATTATGACTGTCAAAGTATCTCCAGGTGCGCCAGAACAGATTATCAAGAGTATCTTCGCCATAAACTTCTTCTATCTTCCTGTCAAACTCCTCTCCAGTAGGATTAGGTGCTCTGGGATCTTCTGGTTCATATTCAGGATTCTTTTTCTTCTCTTTTTTTAATCCTTCCCAGAACACCCCGTAAAGGATTACTGCGGCAAAAACTCCAATTATGATTTTAAATAGTTCATCCATAAAAAATCTTATTACCTCCTTAGAGGTCAAAGTACCATGTATTATTGTAGAAATATACTTTATACATAAACTCTTTTTCTAAAGGATTTTGGGATGCCAATGGAGTACATTTTTGAATATTTCCTCCATAATAAACTTCTCTCCATTCTCCTCCTAGGCCTGTGTTAACATATTTTTGAACAACAGAGATAGAAATACTTCCATATCCGTTATTTGCTACTTGAACCTTAATAGGCAGTTTATATAAATTCCCGTCAAAATCGATAGAATATGCCGTAGCTCTATAATATTCAACGGTTGCTCTAGGTCTAGATGTATTGTAATTAGAATAACCGCTAGTTGATGGACGATATGTTGACGGGCGATACGAAGATGGATTATACGAAGGAGTCGTTGAAGGCAGATAAGTTATTTGGGCTGAAAGGATTCCGCAAATAAAAAGGAACCCTAAAAGAATTACTGTGCGTTTCATTTGTTTTAGGTTTTGTTGTTATTGAAATGTTATATCAAGGCCTAAACCAACATTATCAAACCAAATGTTATATACATATCGATCGTGACCTTTATAAAATACTTTAATTCTAGCAGAATATGTTCTCATATTACGACCATCAGTAGGCGGAGCATATGGAACCGTTACAAATGACCTTGAAAATCCATTAGTTTCTATAGAACCAGAATAATCTTTTTCTTTTAACTTTTTTAATACAGACTTATCAAATCCATATACAGTAACCTTAAATTGGTATTGGCTAGGATGCGAGGATGCACTATATCCTATAAAATTATCTGGGTTTCCGCGTATTTTAAAATAGTAATCAGGGAACGACTCCCAATCTCCCCAATAACCATTTAGATATGTGCAATAATAATTAGCACGTTGATTGCCCGAGCCCGTACCATCTATTAATATGCCACATCCAGGGCAAACTAATGTAATTGCAATTAATGCTACGAATATGATTCTTTTCATAATTAAAGAATTGAAATTTAAGAGATTTAGATTGCTATAACATTATGTCACAAGACTTTATTCATATCCAACAGCGATAATATACTTATAATAGAAAGATGGAAAATATTCGCCAAAAGAGTTATAGCTACCTCTAGCTTTAGCTGTAATAGTAACATATTTTCCATTAATATGACGCTCTCCTTCATAGAGTAGTTCAAATGTTTCATCTTTATTAATTCCATCATCAATGAATCTATTCTTAATGGCGAAATTATTATAAGTGAAAAACCTTTCTGCATCCTCTTTTATCTTCTTTGTGGATGAAATTGAGCTGCTAATTGAGATTGAGTTGCAAATTCCTCTTCGGCTTGTATTAAGAGTCATATTTCCCACAGACACTTCACCTCTAACTAAAAATCCTGTTTCCCTATCGAATTGTCCAGACTTTATAATGTAATTACTGCCAAATTCATTATTTAGCCATTTTTCATCAATGTAGCGCCCTATGTAATT
>CALBPX010000012.1 GCA_937899055.1 uncultured Bacteroidales bacterium | reverse complement strand
GGTTTGACAAGAGCTATTTTTTCTTTACCGGAGACACTCTTTCACATAACGGCAAAAGCCATCTGGAAATGGAAATCCGGAACTATCCGAGAAACGGGAGCCAAAAGGATGAAGTTGTTCACAAGGTCTATTCGTTTGACAAAGTCTATGTTTCTGCACGGCGGAATTTCCAGATGAACCGCAATATCCGCATAGACGAAGATTCTGTGAATACAGCAAGAAGGGATTCGCTCCTCCGCGTCTGGAGAAGTCAGATCGATACCATAGACTTCAAAGACATTAGCGTAATCAATTTCACAAGAGGAGGAAACAACCTTGTGCGAAGTCGCGTCCTCAACAGGCTGAACCTGATAAAGCCCGGCGAGCAGTACAACGAAGATATCGTTGAAACCACATATTCCAGATTTTCCAGCCTCAATCTGTTTTCGAGCGTAAACATACAGCAGCAGGAAACCGATTCCTCAAAGGTGCAGACCATGATTACCTTGCAGGCCGGAAACGTCCAGGGTTATAAGATTGACCTTCAGGGTTCCACCAATTCCAACGGGCTTTTGGGTATTTCTCCGTCCATTTCTTACTTCCACAAGAATCTCTTCCGAGGTGCCGAACTGCTTACGGTGAGCCTCATGGGAGATTTCCAATTCAAGTTTCACAGCGATATACATTCTACCGAACTGGGTGTAAATACAACACTCGATCTTCCGCGGTTCCTGTTTGCTCCCAACAGCTGGTTCCGTTCAAAGACAATTCCCCATACGGAAATAGGGGCATCCATGAGTTATCAGACCAGACCGGAGTACACCAGGAACATCATTTCCGGAAGCTTTACCTATACGTGGAATGTCCGCAGAAAGTTGTTCTTCAAGGCTACGCCTCTGAGGGCCAACATTGTAAGGATGTTTGACATAGACACTGTCTTTTACCGCAGCCTCAGCGATCCTTACCTTAAGAATTCTTTCAGCAACCACTTTGACATCGGAGTAGGCGCAAGCCTGTATTATGTGTCGGACCCTGCAACAAATCCTCAGGACAGCTACTTTTATCTAAGGTACAATCTGGACCTTTCAGGCAACCTGCTGAGCCTTTTGAACGGGAGTCTGAAGACCAACAGCAACGGCGAACACCTGATATGGAATTCTCCGTATTCGCAGTATGTAAAAACAGAACTTTCTGCGGTTTATACCTTCAAGTTCGGTCAAAACCCCAACCACATGCTGGCCCTCAGGGCTTTGGGGGGCGTAGGAAAAGGCTATGGGAATTCCGATATGCTTCCGCTGGAAAAAATGTTCTGGGGTGGAGGCGCATACGATATGAGAGGCTGGCAGCCAAGGACTCTGGGCCCAGGCTATGCTCCAAGGGATTCGGCGTTTACAATTCCAAACCAAACCGGAGATATTAAGCTGGAGGGCAATCTGGAGTACCGTTTTCCGATAATTTCTATGTTCAACGGAGCCGTGTTTACCGATGTGGGAAACATCTGGACCTTTGACCGCAAACCCAAGGATCTGTCAGAAACCATAGACACAAGAGGTGTGTTCCGTTCAAAAGACTTTTACAAGCATCTTGCATGGGATGTAGGTCTTGGGCTCAGGCTCGACCTCAATTTTGCCGTCATACGCCTCGACCTTGGATTCAAGACATTCAATCCGGCAACATCCGAGTGGAACGGACCGGACAGATGGTTCAAGAAAAACAACTATGAAATCAGCTTCGGAATAGGCTACCCGTTCTAGAAGTTACTCAAACTCAAAATATCCGAAATATTCTGGTCTGTGATAGTCTGGACGCTCTGTTCCTACGGGGTTCCAGGTAAGGTAGTGGGAGTTTTGCATCTGGTCTCCGCATTTGAAGACATTACCCCTGACTTTCTGCCCTTTGAGAGATTCTGTGCTTCTTTGCTGGCATATCAGGTCCAGAGGAATGACAATTATCATGGACCAGCTGATGGGCAACTCGGAAACCCTGTCGCCGAAGGCATCTCTTCCAAGAGTTGAGAAACGCCTTATGCGTTTCATCTGCTCGGGGTCAAAGTGCTGGCGGTCTTTCTTGCCGGGGCCATATCCTACGATGCCGTATCCGGTGCAGTTCATCTCTATATTGTAATATACACCGGTTTCCATAATTGGAATGATGAAAAGTTCCATGCAGTCGTCTGTCCACGGTCTAGAGCCCTCGTCCTGAGAAAATGTGGAGCGGATTTCAGTTTCCTCCACCTGATACCTTATGTACAGGTCGGTATCGGAATACATGATCTTGAAAGAGGCCTTGGGTTTATAATCGCCGTTCCTGAGAGGCCAGTTGACCACATCCACTGCGTTTTCTTTGATGGACAGAAACTTTTGCTCCACCTGTGCCATATCCGGGACAGGGTCTGAAAAACAAACATGATGAATCTTGGCGGTCTTGAAATTTTCCATAGTGCTTACGTTCTGGGCATATGCAAAAAATCCTGCCGGACTCAGCAAGAAGCAGAGCAGGGCAGGATAAAGTATCAGTTTGCAGGTTTTCATTGGAACTTATATTTAACAAATAGTTCAATTGCCTGATATTCAGCCATTCCAAGTTTGTCAAAGATGACTGCCGTATTGTGGTTGCGTTCCTCGGCCCTGAGCCAGAACTCTCTTGCGTCCGAACCCGGGAACAGAGGGTAGTCTTTCTGGCTCTGATGACGGAAGATGGCGCTTCTCTTGATTTTGACTTCCTCCGGACTGAGTGGAACAGCCATTTCTGCCTCGGCCACATCCCATTCCTGCCATGCTCCCCTGTACATCCACAGACGGCAATCCTTGAACCAAGGCTCATCCTTGAGTTCTTCGCAGGCCTCAATGATTGCCTGGAAACAAACCCTGTGTGTTCCATGGGGGTCTGAAAGGTCACCGGCAGCAAATATCTGATGAGGTTTGATTCTCTGCAAAAGTTTCTTGACTATGTCTATGTCTTTTCTTCCAAGCGGTTTTTTCTTTACTCCGCCGGTTTCATAGAAAGGCAGGGAAAGAAAGTTTACATGGTCGTCCGGTATTCCCAGATAGCGGCAGGCGCTTCTTGCTTCGCCGCGTCTGATGTAGGTCTTGATTTTCCTGACAATCAGAGGATCTGCCTGTCCTGGGTGCTTCTTCTTCAGCTGCTTCTGTATGTCCGTAAACATTGCATTTGCCTTTTCCGGGTCAATACCTAAAATGTCGGAACTTTCTCTGATGAAATCCAGATATCTTACCACATCGTGGTCAAATACCGCAATGTTTCCGCTGGTCTGGTATGCCACATGAATGTCGTGTCCGTGCTCGGCCAGACGAGCAAGTGTTCCGCCCATTGATATTACATCGTCATCCGGGTGCGGCGAAAATACCACTACTCTCTTAGGGTAGGGGAGCGCCCTTTCCGGACGGGTGGAATCGTCGGTATTGGGCTTTCCTCCCGGCCATCCGCTGATTATGTGCTGCAAATCGTTGAATACCTTGATGTTTATCTGGCTTGCCGGACCTTTTTCAGTTACAAGGTCTGCCATTCCGTTGTCGTTATAGTCTCTGTCGGTAAGTTTGAGAATCGGCTTTTCGAGCTTCTTGCAGAGCCAGAATACAGACTTGCGGATCAGATATGGAGTCCAGGTGACTTTGTCTGTCAGCCATGGGGTTTCTATTCTGGTGAGGTTGACCGAGGCGGCCCTATCTGCCATTATGTGTGCGTTGCCGTGTTCCTGAAGATAGGAAGCAGGAACCATCTTGGTAACTTCTCCCTCAACTATCTTCTTGATTTTGGGAGCACTGCCCTCGCCCCATGCCAGATAGTATATCTTTCTGGCTTCCAGTAAAGTGGCAATACCCATAGTAATTGCATAGTAGGGTACGTCGTCCACTCCGAAGAAATCGCTGGCTGCAGATACCCTTGTGGTATAGTTGAGGTTTACCATCCTGGTTCTTGAGTTGTAGGGAGAACCTGGCTCGTTCATGGCCATTCCTCCGGTGATTACAAAATCAAGACCTCCTGCAATTTCAATCTCCCGCTCATATTCCTGGCAATAGTCAGACATGTTGCTGCGCTTTTTGGTATCCAGAAAGTGTATGTTTTCCTTTGGAATGTCAATTTCGTCGTACAGACACTCTTTCATGAACCTGTAATGGCTTTGGAGTTCGTCCTTGTCCAACTGGTAGTAGTCATCCATTCCAAACACTACTATATTCTTGAAACTCAGCTTCTTTTCCTTGACAGCGGCAATAAAGCCATCATAGACTGCAAGGCAGGCCGAGGATGCATCCAGCGCCAAAACCAGATTCTTTCCTTCTGCGGCTTTTTTCTTTGCGTGCAAGATTATGTCTCTGACAATAACCTTTGCAGCTTCTTTTTGTTCGCCGAAAATTTTTACAGGCAGTTTTTCATACCTCTTTGAGAAATCAGATGTCAAAAACATTTCAGTATAATTTAAATCAAATTAAATCCGTTGACAGTTTTCCTAAGTTCAGTAAGCTGGGCCAAAAGGTTGTCCATAAGGCTCAGATTGAGCATATTTGCGCCGTCGCTTTTAGCCTGGGAAGGGTTCGGATGGGTTTCCATGAACAGTCCGTCTGCTCCAACTGCCACGGCGGCTTTTGCAATGTGGGGAATCAGCTCCGGTTCTCCGCCCGTAACTCCCGAAACCTGATTTGGCTTTTGGAGCGAGTGGGTTACATCCATAACTACCGGGCATCCGAATTTCTGCATCTTAGGAATGGAGCGGAAATCCACTACAAGGTCCGAATATCCAAACTGGCTTCCTCTTTCCGTAAGCATGACGTTGTCATTTCCGGAATCTTTAACTTTCTGAAGGGCAAATATCATGGCCTCCGGCGACAGGAACTGGCCTTTCTTGATGTTGACCCATTTGCCAGTTGCTGCGGCAGCCTGGAGAAGTTCCGTCTGCCGGCACAGGAAAGCCGGAATCTGAAGGATGTCTATGTCATAGCAGGTAGCCAGTTCGGCTTCCTGCACGCTGTGGATATCGGTGACAATTGCAACTCCGAGTTCTTTCCTTATAGATTGTAGCAGAGCCAGGCCTTCTTTGTCGCCGATACCGGTGAATGAGGATATTTTAGAGCGGTTTGCCTTCTTGTACGAAGCCTTGAAAATGAACGGAACTTTATATTTGTAAGTAAGATGAACGGGATAATATTTATAAGGGAAAATTTTAATTGCATTACGCATGCCATTACTTTCTAATTGGAAAATGCCAAGAGTCATCCCGCTAGCAATCAGTTTAAAAATATGCGGGTCATCATAAGGAATTTGATAAGGACTAAGGTTTAAATTATGACGGGAATTGATGATTTTCACACACGTATCGATTGTTGTTAAATTTCTTAAAGACAA
>CALBPX010000011.1 GCA_937899055.1 uncultured Bacteroidales bacterium | reverse complement strand
CATCAACAATACAACAGACAATCTGTGTAAAATGGAGCATCGTTTCATAGAGATAGTTTTTGTTCCTAAAGATAAGCAAAATAATTAAGCAAAGAATATTTGAACACTTTTCGCGGTCAAATTTGCGTCTAGTATAGTATTTATTGTGAAAGAGGCTGGAACTGTGATGCTGTTTTTTGTTTGTGTTCAAAAGTTTGGGTTTGGTTGTGAATTGGTTTGATGTTTTTTGCTAAATTTGTAGGATAGTTGAATTCTGAGTTAAATATGAAACAGCTGGAAGAATTATTCAGGCAATATACTGGCAGGAAATGTCTATCCTGCGAAGAATTGCCCCAGAGCGGAAGTAACCGAAGATACTTCAGGCTCAAGGCAGAAGGGATATCCCTGATAGGGGCTATGGGTACTTCAGTTGAAGAGAACAAGGCGTTTATTTCTCTCGCCGACCACTTCAAGGAGGTTGGGCTCAATGTGCCGGAGGTTTACACCGCTTCCCCAGACAAGGTTTACTATCTGCAAGAGGATCTGGGAACGGTTTCACTGTTTGACGCAGTTGCTTCGGGCAGGCAGAAAGGCTCGTACAGTGCCAAGGAAGTGGCCCTTCTGAAGAAGACAATTGCGCTTCTGCCCAAGTTCCAGTTTGAGGGCGGAAGGGATATGGATTATTCAATATGCTTTCCACAACCCGAGTTTGACGAGCGGAACATCTGGTTTGATTTCAACTATTTCAAGTATTGTTTCCTCAAGACCAGCGGCTTGGAGTTCAGCGAGATAAAACTCCATGCAGACATGGAAAGAATGTGTTCGGACCTTTTAGGAGTGATGAGGGGAAGCACTTTCATGTATCGCGATTTTCAGGCCAGAAACGTCATGCTGCGCGATGGAAAACCTTACTTCATAGATTTTCAGGGAGGACGGAAAGGTCCTTTCTATTACGATATTGCTTCCTTTATATGGCAGGCACGGGCCAATTATTCTGATGAGTTGAAAGAGACGCTCATAGCAACATACCGCAAGGAACTCAAGAAGTATGTCATGGTGTCTGAGAAGGAATTTAACCACGACCTTCGTCTGTTTGTGCTCTTCCGCACGCTTCAGGTGCTGGGGGCATACGGTTTCAGGGGGTATTTTGAAAAGAAGCCGCATTTTCTGCAGAGCATACCGTTTGCAATTGAGAACCTCAGGAAGCTTATCAAGAAGCCGTTTACGGAATATCCATACCTGCAGCAGGTTCTTACGGAACTCACAAAGATGCGCCAGCTGAAAGATCTCAGAAGAGAGGTTACCCTGGAGGTTCACATATTCTCGTTTGCATACAAGAAGGGTATTCCTATGGACGACAGCGGAAACGGCGGAGGCTATGTATTTGACTGCCGCGGCCTTGAGAATCCGGGCAAGTATGAAAGGTACAAGACATTTACAGGGCTGGATGAGCCTGTGGTTAAATTCCTTGAGGATGAGGGAGGTATTAAGAAATATCTGGCAAATGTCTATGACATAGTAGATCCCCATGTAAAGAGGTTTGTGGAGAGGAAGTTCACACACCTTCAGGTATCGTTCGGTTGCACGGGAGGTCAGCATCGCAGCGTTTATTGTGCACGGCATCTTGCAGACCACATAGCCAAGAAATTCAACGTGAAGGTGAAACTTACGCACAGGGAGCTTGATATAGAGGAGGATGTGTAAACGTTAATCAATAGGAGCCTGAGATTTTTGTATGAAAGCACTGATATTTGCAGCCGGCTTGGGTACCAGACTCAAACCCTTGACGGACAATAAACCCAAAGCTTTGGTGGAGATTTGCGGAATGAGCCTTCTGGAGCTGGCCATTTTGAGGCTCTATTCATACGGCTTTCCTGAAATCGTGATAAATGTCCACCATTTTGGAGAGATGGTAGAGAAGGCCGTAAGGGATTTTCTGGAAAGAGAGGAACATCCGGCCCTCAAGATAAGTTTTTCTGAAGAGTTTGACCTTCTCCGCGATACCGGAGGCGGAATCCGCCATGCCGAAAGTTTACTCAGCGATGGCGAGCCTTTCCTTGTACACAATGTAGATATTGTCTCAGATATGGCGCTTGATGAGTTCTATGGGGAATGCTGCAGCAAGATGAAGGAAGATGAGAGTGTATTAGCCTGCACTCTTGTAAGTGGCCGCTACAGCAACCGCCGCCTGCTCTTTGACAGTGACATGCGCCTTAAGGGTTGGGAGAATCTGGACACCCATCAGGTAAAGTCTCCGTTTGAAGACATTGCCGCTTTGGACGGTCATGAAGACGCCCATGCAGTTTTGGAGGGCAGGGGGCTGAAGCCATTTGCATTCGGAGGAGTGCATGTGATTTCTCCAAAGATTTTTGAACTGATGAAAGGCTGCCCTGAAAGGTTTCCGATAGTGGATTTCTACCTTGAGAAAGCCGCTTCATACAAGATTATTGGGGTTAAAACCGAATCTACTCTGATAGATGTAGGAAAGCCGGAAAACCTTAATCTGGCGGAAGAATTTCTTGAGACGCAGTTGTAATAATTTGAAACTAAAATAATTATATCATGAAATATGCACTTGTGACAGGAGGTTCCAGGGGAATAGGGGCAGCAGTGGCAAAGCAGTTGGCAAACGACGGCTATCCTGTTCTTATAAACTTTGTGAGCAGGGAAGACGCCGCTTTGGAAGTTAAACGCGAGATTGAGGCAGAAGGCGGCACAGCCGAACTCTTGAAATTCAATGTGGCTGATCCAAAGGAGATTGATTCGGCTTTGGACAACTGGATGTCAACTCATCCGGAGGATTATGTAGGTGTACTTGTAAATAATGCCGGCATACGCAGGGATGGTCTTATGATGTGGATGGAAGATCCTGATTGGTACGATGTCATAAACATACATCTGAACGGGTTCTTCCATGTTACACGCAAGCTGATTACCGCAATGGCAAAGAAGAAGTGGGGACGGGTGATAAGCGTGGCTTCGCTTTCCGGAATCAAGGGCATGCCCGGCCAGACCAACTATTCTGCGGCCAAGGGCGGTGTGATTGCGGCTACCAAGGCTCTGGCTCTTGAAGTTGCAAAGCGCAATGTTACAGTCAATGCCGTGGCTCCTGGCTTTGTAGATACCGATATGACCAAGGAACTGGACCAGAATACATTGCGTCAGACAATTCCGGCCGGAAGGTTTGGTACGGCGCAGGAGATGGCAGATCTGGTGGCATTTCTGGCTTCGGACAAGGCTGCCTACATCACAGGCCAAGTAATAGAAATCAACGGCGGATTAAATACGTAGGATATGCCCGAGTGGAAAGGTCAGACCGAAGGCGGCGATGTCAACCAGTCTGTTTTGATACGCATACTCAAGAGAGTGGATATCAGGGTGATATACTGCTTTCTGCCTTTTGTGGTGCTGTATTATCTTATATTCAAGCGGAAAAGGGCGCGTTCTATTTATCTTTACCTGAGGCGCATACAGGGCTGGTCTTATTTTAGGGCAAAATGGGGAACCTACCGGAACCATGTTTTGTTCGGAAAATTTCTCATAGACCGTTTCTATGTTTATGCGGGGCATAAAGACAGGTTTATCGTGGACGGTCTGGAAAAAGACCTTGTATTCAAGTACTTCAATACAGAAAAGCCGCTTGTGATGATGAGTGCTCATTTGGGCAACTTTGAAATTTCGTCATATCTGTGCGGGCATCTTCCCAAGAAGCTGAATGTTCTTGTATTCGGGGGCGAAACCAAACAGATGCTCAGGCTCCGGCGGCTGGCCATGCAGGGCAACAACATAAAGATGATAATGGTAAATGAAGATATGGAGCATATTTTTCACATCAACGATGTCATCCGCGACTGTGAAGCCATTACCCTTACCGGAGACCGCACATTTACCGGCAGGCGGAACCATACATATGAATTCCTCGGGCGCAAGGCCGTGTTCCCCACAGGAATATACAATATAGCAGACCGTTACAACGCAGACATAATAGCAATGTTTGTTCTTGGAACCAAAAAGAACTTCCACTACAAGGTTCATGTAGAACCCATCAGCATAGACCCTCAGATCAAGGGCCGCGAAGCAAGGGCCGCTGCATACGGTCAGAAATATGTTGAGATACTTGAACGTATAGTAAAGGAGAATCCTTTGCAGTGGTTTAATTTCTACGATTTTTGGAATTTGGAAGGCAATGCGCAGGATTGACGATATTTCTTCTTTGGATGTGTTGGTCATACTTCCGCACCGCCGGCCGTTTGTACTGATAGACCGGTTGGTTTCCTACGATTATGACACCACGGAAATAACCGTTGAATATACCGTTCCAAAAGAGGGGGTGTTTCTTGAAGGCGGCCGTTTTACGGCTGAGGGGCTTATGGAAAATGTGGCTCAGGCCTGTGCTGCCAGAGTAGGCTTCTACAACTGGCTTCATGAAATACCTGTCAGGCCCGGAGTTGTGGGAGCCGTTAAGGGTATGGAGGTTATGTTGTTGCCTGAAATAGGGCAAAAGCTTCTGACGCATATAATTCCTAAGGCGGAGGCCCTCGGGCTGCTGATGGCGGAAGCCAAGATAATGACAGAAAGCGGAAGCCATGTTGCAAAATGTACAGTGAAGGTTGCCGTATAAAACTATGATACAGATTATTGCAGACAATATAATATCTGGGCTCGGCGGTACCGTAAGCCAGAATCTTGAGGCAATCAGGCAGGGGCGCACGGCTCTTAAGCCATCTTCTTTGTTCAGGGTGCCTGACGGAGGAAGAGTTGTGGTTTCGCAGATGGACGACGGCTTTATTGCCGCCCCTCTGAGGAACAGAGACTTCACCCGTCTTGAAAAATTCATGATATCTTCCGCTCTGGAGAGTTGCAAAAGTCTGGGAGCGGACATACTCAAAGACAAGTCAACGATATTTGTCTTTTCCACAACCAAAGGCAACATAAAATATCTTGGAAAAGACATTCAGCGGTCTGCTCTGTGGCGTTCGGCTGAAGCTGTAAGCAGTTTCTTTGGAAATCCTAACCGGCCGCTTACGGTTTCCAATGCCTGCATCTCCGGCATTGCTGCCATAATTGTGGCCAAGCGCCTGCTTCAGGCCCGCCTGTACAAAACCGCCGTGGTCATAGGCGCAGATGAATTAACGGAGTTTGTGGTTTCCGGATTCGGAAGTTTCAAGGCTCTTTCAGATGAACCCTGCCGCCCGTTCGATGCTGCCAGAAGAGGCCTTAATATTGGCGAAGCCGTGGGCACAGTCATCTTGAGGAGAGCGGATTCTGCGGATGATATTTTTTATCGCGATGATTATCTGAAAACTCCGCAATTTATTACATCAGGGGCAATTACAAATGACGCCAACCATATATCAGGGCCATCCAGAACGGCAGAGGGCCTTTACCGTGCAATAGCCCGTACTCTGGACTTTGAATATGGCCTTACTGCTGAGGTTTCATCTGGCGAGGCCTTCATAAACCCACATGGCACAGCAACCCTTTACAACGACCAGATGGAAAGCCTTGCCATATCCAGAAGCGGTCTTTCGGACCTGGATGTTTTTCCGTTGAAAGGATATTTCGGCCATACGCTCGGGGCCTCCGGAGTAATAGAAACCATAATCTCTTGCCATTTTTTGGATGAGGGGTGGCTGCCTGCGGCAATGGGCTATACTTCAGAAGGTTGTAGTCCTGCTCCCAAAATCATTTCAAAGCCAAGAAAGACAGATGCCCGCTGGTTCCTCAAGACGGTTTCCGGATTTGGCGGCAGCAACGCTGCCATCAAGGTGGAAAAGCTGCATGATGGCCTGAGTGCAAAGTCTGATACCTCTTATCAGTCCGTCTCAATTCAGCAGATGGAGGGCAAGGTGTTCTCCTTTGATTGCATCGGCGATGTCAAAGAATCTCTTAACGCCCTATACCGCCAGAGAGAAATGAATTATCCCAAGTTTCATAAGATGGATGTTCTGTGCAAGGCCGGAACCATAGCTGCCGACCAGCTTCTGGACAGTTTTTGCCAAGACAGCAGAACGGCCCTTGTGATGATGAATGCATCATCGTCTATTGCGGCTGATACAGAATATCTTACTACAATCGCGGAGGATAATTTCTTTCCATCTCCGTCTGTGTTTGTATATACACTTCCGAGCATAGTGATTGGGGAACTTTCTATCCGCTACAAACTGTATGGCGAAGGGGCGTTTTTCGTTTGCAGGGATTTTGACAGGGCCATGGCTTTGGATTACATACGTTGCCTGTTTGCAGAAGGTGCCGCCGACAGGGCCCTTCTTTGCTGGATAGAGGCTAACAGTCAAAGCTGCAACGTCAGAGCCGAGGTTTTACAATTTTTTACTAAATTGCGCGTCTAAATGCATTTTATGATGGACACACTAAAACTGAAAACCCAGATAATTGAAGCTCTGAATCTGGAAGAGCTTAAACCAGAGGATATTAACGACGAAGCACCGCTTTTTGGACCAGACGGTCTGGGCCTGGATTCCATAGATGCGCTTGAGTTGATAGTGCTGATGGAAAAGAACTACGGCATAAAGTTGTCCGATCCGGCAAAGGCCAAGAGTGTTTTTGTGAATGTTTCTACAATGGCCAGATTCATTGAAGAAAACAAGTAGTGCAGTTCCCTCTTTTTTGTCTTGATGGATAATCGGATAGCTATAACTGGCGTAGGCATCATTTCAGCCTTGGGGTATGGTCTGAGTGAGACTTACCGGAGCTTGGCTGCGGAAAAATGTCCGATATCTTACCCCAAACATCTTAAGACCGTTCATACAGACCTTCCTTGTGGAGAGGTGGACCTGTCTGATGCTCAGCTCTATGAACTTTGCCAAGCAGACCGCTCCAGGGTTATTGCCAGAGCTTCTCTGCTGGGCATATTGGCAGCCCGTCAGGCTCAGGACGATGCCCATCTTGATAGCGGCAGTCGTGTGGCTCTGATAAGCGGAACAACCGTAGGAGGAATGGATCTGACCGAACGGCATTATGCCGATTTTTTCAAGGGCTCCGAGTTGGATTCTCTGATAGCTTGCAATTTGGACGGGGTTACCAACGATGCCATTGCAGATGCCCTGGACTGTGAAGTTGTATTTACAGATGTAATATCTACGGCCTGCAGCGCAGCGGCAAATGCCATTGCCTTTGGGGCAGAACTCATTCTTTCAGGCAGGTATGATGTGGTCATAGCAGGCGGGTGCGAGTGCCTTACGAAATATCATCTGAACGGGTTCAATTCTCTTATGATTCTTTCAGATGAACCTTGCCGGCCGTTTGACGCTGCCCGTAAGGGGTTGAACCTGGGCGAAGGAGCAGGATATGTTGTGCTGGAAACCAGAGAGCATGCTATGGCAAGAGGCGCCGTTATCAGGGCCTGTCTTTCGGGCTGGGGCAATGCCTGCGATGCCTATCACCAGACTGCGGCATCTCCGGACGGCAGCGGTGCTTTTGCGGCAATGCAGGCTGCACTGGACAAGGCGGGTCTGCGTCCGTCGGACATAGACTATGTGAATGCCCACGGAACCGGTACACAGAGCAACGATGCCTCTGAAGGAACGGCTCTTATGGCGCTTTTCAAAGACCGGATGCCGCTTGTGGGCTCAACAAAATGTTTTACCGGCCATGCTACAAGTGCAGCCGGAGGCCTGGAGGCTGTAATATCCGTACTTTGCCTTCAGAAAGGGTTTGTGCCCTCCAACCTGAGGTTTGAAACCCGAGACGGATTGCTGAACTTTTCTCCTGTTACGCAGACAGTTCAAAATATAAACCTGAGGCATGTCTTATCCAACTCTTTTGGGTTTGGAGGCAATGACACCTCCCTTATCTTTTCCTCAGCGATATGAAAGGCAGGGTATATATAACCTCGTCGGCGGCAATTTCGGCTCAGGAGCCTTTCGCTGAGTATAAAAGGCTTGAGGCTTTTCCTTTCAGAGCAGAAAAGCTGATGTGCAAGGATCCTGATTTCCGCAGCTTTATAGACCCTATGGCTGCAAGGCGCATGAGTTCTATAGTCAAGCGCGGCATAGCCGTTTCCAAGCATGTGCTTGAAGGATGCGGACTGGCGGTTCCTGATGCAATAATTACCGGTACCGGAAACGGATGCGTGGCCGATACGGAGGTTTTTCTGTCTAAGATGATTTCCGAAGGCGAGCAGATGCTAAACCCTTCTAAGTTCATAAGTTCCACGCCTAACACCATAGGTTCTCAGATAGCGATAGCCCTTGGCTGCAAGGGGTTCAACTCCACTCACGTGAACGACAGGTTTGCCTTGGAGGGAGCCCTGCTGGAAGCCATGCTGCTTCTGGAAAAAGGGGCGGTGGGCAATGTCCTGCTCTGTGCTGCGGACCAGATGACAGATGTCCTTTATAACCTTGTCAACCGCCGTTGGCTCTGGGAGGGATATCCGGTTTCGGAAGGTTCAATGGCCTTTGTCCTGGGCCGGACTTCGGAAGATGCCTTATGTGAGATTGAGGATGTTCTCATGACAAGGTCTAACCCGTCCTGGGAGGCAGACCGTTTTCTTTCGGGCAAAGGTCTTAGCTGGAACGATATTGACCTTGCGGTAACTTCGGATTTTTCTGCATGCCCTCGGGAGCATTTTGCATTTATTCCTGAAAACAAAACAGTTAAGACATACAAACAGTATTGCGGAGAATTCTTTACGGCTTCGGCTTTCGGGCTTTGGTACTGTTCGCAGATGCTTAAGGAGGATACCGCTGTCAGGCGTATTTTGCTGATGGGTAAAAACGGTGGAGCATATTCGTTCATTTTGCTGAAAAACTTATGTACAAACTGATACTTCTTTCAATAGTGCAGAGCGGGCTGCTTGTAGCCGGTCAGATGTTTCTCAAGTTCACAATGAACAAGATAGACAAACTGGCCTTTACATGGCATTGTATCAAGCAGTTGTTTACAGACATAAACTTTCTGCTTTGCGGCCTGTGCATGGGCGGGGCCAGCGTACTCTGGTTCTACATTCTCAAAAACTATCCTTTCAGTGCCGCCTATCCTATGATAAGCTTCAGTTATGTTCTTGGTCTGGTTGTTGCAGGGCTGGTATTCCACGAACACATACCTGCTGTAAGATATGTGGGTGTGGCCCTGATAATTATAGGTGCCATACTGATAGTTCAGAAATAACCGTTAAAACTCAAAGTCATGAAAGCCCTGCTAAGAATTTCTGTTGTATTTTTCTCAGCGATAATGATAAGCGGCAGCCTATATGCCCAGACGGCAGCTGAGAAAGCCGCTTTTGACAAAGTGGTTGCCTCTGCCTGCTCCATGAAGAATATGACGGCAGACTTTACGGAAACCAAGCATCTGGATATGCTCAGCCAGGATGTGGTAACCAAGGGCAAACTCTGGTACATGGCTCCTTCATACATGCGCTGGGAGTACGACAACCTCAACTACGGAGTTTACAACCCCAAGACTGCCTACATGGTAAAAGACGGGCAGCGCAACGGGGCTCTTTCAAGAGGTTTTTCTCAGGCAGGCAGGATGATAACCCAGCTCATGGGAGGTCTGGGCCAGAACCTGAAAGACTATGAAATTTCCTATGTTAAAGAAGGCAAAGACCTGAAAGTTACGGCAGTTCCCGTACAGGAAAGATACCGGAACTATGTAGAAAGCATAGAGATGAAATTTGACGCTTCGCTGAGCATCATCAAGTCTTTTGAAATCAAATCGCCGTCCGGATTTACGCTCATTACATTTTCGGACGTAAAGATAAACACAGATATAGACACTCAGCTTTTCAATTGATTCCATGGGTTTTGAGGGGCTTTACACGGTAGAAGAACTGTCTTTTGAAGCTGATCAGCTGAAAGCTGCCCTCATGCTCAACCCAGACCACTGGCTGTTTGATGTACATTTCCAAAACAAGCCCATACTTCCGGGAGCCGTTCAGGTGAGCATCCTCAACGACCTATGCAGCAAGGCATTGGATAGGCCTTGCAGGATTACGGGCATAACAGAAGCAAAGTTCAAGGTTACAATAGATCCCGTTAAGTTCAGCCGTCTGGAGGCAGACATATCGTTTCAGAGTCTGGCAGACGGCCAATCCAAAGTCAAGGGTTATTTTTTTGTTTTGGATGGCGGAGCAAAGGCTCAGGCTTCCAGCATTACGGCTCATATCGGCACCGATATCTGTTTTGTGGTGCCGTTTTACAACAACCCCGGAACCGTACGGAGCGTAATTGAACTCATTCAAGGCTCCGGCTACAGGGTTATTGCAGTTAACGACGGTTCTACAGACACCGTAAGCCTTCAGGAGGCGGAGCTGGCCAAGCCGTCGGCCTTGGTTTCATACGCAAAGAACAAGGGCAAGGGCTATGCTCTAAGGCAAGGTTTCAAGAAGGCTCTTGAGCTGGGGTTCAGCTATGCAGTTGTTTTTGATGCCGACGGCCAGCATACTCTTGCCGGGGCTGAGGCTATGATAGACAAAGCTCTGAGCCTTAGCCCAGAAGAAAGGCTCCGGAGCATAATAGTTGGGAGCCGTGCAAAGCGCGGGGCCGATTCGGGCGGAAAGTTTGCAAACAACTTCTCCAACTTTTGGCTGAAGGTTCAGACCGGAAAGAAACTCAGCGATACCCAGAGCGGCCTCAGGCTATACCCTCTGGAAAAGATAAGCCGGATGAAATTCCTTGGTAACCGGTACGAGTTTGAAACCGAGGTGCTTGTAAAAAGTGCCTGGAACTCCGTGAAACTTTTGGAGGTTCCTGTGGATGTGATATATCCTCAGGACCGCGTGACCCATTTCCGCAAGGGTAAAGATTTTACCCGCATATCGTTGATGAACACATATCTTACGCTGGGAGCCCTGTTCTACGGTTATCCAAAGATGCTGTTAAGGAAGTTATTTAAAGGATGATGGAAAAACTTCTGCTCAGGATATATGATTTCTTTGCCGGCGGCAGAAGGTATCTGGCTTTTCTGATACCGGTTGTCCTGCTCGGCGTTTTTTATCTGGGCATAAGAAAGATAGACCTTGACAACGACATAGCGGCATTTCTCCCGTACGGAAGAGGCAACAGCGGCCTTCAGAGCCAGTTCGTGTATAAGAATCTGAGGAGTCAGGACAAGGTCATTGCCCTGCTGCGCCTGAGAGAGGTTCCGGCAGACAGGTTTGAGGCAGTTGACCTTCTAAGCCGGGCGGCGGACGAGTTTTCATACCGGTTGGAAGAAGCCAAGATTCCAGGCATGAAGGATCTTATGACCGGCGTAGATGCCCAAGGGGCTTTGGACGCGGCGTCTTTTATTGCCGAAAATATGCCGTACTTCCTTGATAGTAAGGACTATAAGACAATAGATTCAGTTCTTGCCGCAGGAGACTTTATGTCTGCACTCCAAGGCTGCCGTACCGCCCTGGTTTCATCGGGCGGAATGCTTGGCAGAGTAATAGGGGCCGATCCGCTGCATTTTTCGGGTCGGCTGACGGAGGAACTTTCGGCGTTGGGTAAGGAGAGCGGCTACAATGTAATAGGGGATTATCTTTTTACTTCGGATACATTGGCGGTAATGATGAATTTTGCCTCGGAATACGGAGGCAGCGAAACCAGCGGAAACAAGCAGATGCTCTCTGCCGTTTATTCCATAAGAGATTCGGTAGAAGATGTCTGCCCGGAAGTCAGAATAGATTTTACAGGCTCTCCGGTAATTGCCGTAAAGAATGCGGACAGGATGCAGAAAGATACAGTCATCTGTGCCTCAGTGGCTTTGTGCCTGATAGTCATTCTTCTGGCCTGGTATTTCCGCAGGCTCAGACCTATAGTGCTGATCTGCGTTCCGGTAATTTTTGGAATAGCTTCCGGCCTTGCTTTCATGGGGGCTTTTCAGGGCAGGATATCCGCAATAGCCCTTGCGGCATGCAGCGTGATATTCGGCATAGCGGTGGATTATTCGCTGCTATATTCTACTCGTCTGGGTTTTGTAAAAGATGCAAGAAGCACGCTCCGAGACATAGCATCGCCGATGGTGATAGGCAACATTACTACGGTAGGAGCCTTTCTTTCGCTTCTGGTAATGAGCTCCGGAGGTATGAGGGACTTTGGGCTGTTTGCTGCGGTTGCCCTTGTGGGAGCCATTCTTTTTGTGATACTGTTTTTGCCTCATTGGGTGGGGGCGGCTCAGTACAAGGCCAGAGACGGCGGATGGATGGGGCGCTGGGCAAGTTTCCGTCCGGAGGAGCACAGATATGTCTTCTGGATTCTGGTGGCGGTAACGGTTGTTCTGCTGTTTTTCAGCCGTAAAGTTACTTTCAGCGGAGACTTTACAAAAATCAACTATATGGAGCCGGCTCAGCAGCAGATGCTGGACCAGCTTTCAATGTCCTCATCCACAGGCGGAAACATTGCAGTTTATGCCGTAGCCGAGGGCCGGACTCTGGATGAGGCCCTGGCCGCCAAGGAAAAGAACGCAGGCTTTACGGCGTCGTGCGTTTCAGAGGGCAAGGCCCTGATGCTAAGGGGAACCGGGTCTTTGCTGCCATCGTCGGCCATGCAGGCCCACCGGCTTGCCTTGTGGAAGGATTTTGCCTCTGAACATGGGGCTGAGATTCTGGAAAAACTGGCTGCCGCTGCTCCTCTGGCCGGCTTCAATGCATCTGCCTTTGAGAGTTTCAGACGGCTATTGAACGGCAATTTTCAGGTGCAGCCTCAGACATTTTTTGCCCCTGTGGAGTCTTTGCTTTCTCCATTCATTCTCCGCGATTCCACCGGCTGGATGGTCATGGATATCCTCTATGTGCCAAGAGATGAAACTCAGGCCCTTTACGAAGACTACCGCAATTATGTAGAAAAGGCAGACGGAAGTTTTCTGTTTGACTCCTATTCTCTGACTAACAACATGATAGACATTCTTCAGGACGATTTTAACAAGGTTCTTGCCATTTGTTCGGTTCTGGTGTTTGTCTTCCTCTGGATAGCATTCCGGAGACTGGAGCTCGCCCTTACGGCTTTTCTCCCCATGGCAGTAAGCTGGATCTGGATAACCGGCATAATGGGGCTTTTCGGCATCAGTTTTAACATTGTAAACATAATTCTGGCTACCTTCATATTCGGACTCGGCGATGACTATACAATCTTTATGGTAGAGGGGCTGCAATATGAATATACTTTCCGGAAGCCTCTTCTGAATTCTTACAAGACGGGTGTAACGCTCTCTGCCACAACAATGTTCATAGGCATAGGCTCCATGGTATTTGCAGTTCATCCGGCCCTTCATTCTCTGGGGGCCGTGGCTGTCATAGGTATGGTTTGCGTTGTGGCCCTGGCTTTTGTGCTGCCTCCGGTGCTCTTCCGCTTCCTGACATGCAAATCGCTGAGGAAAGAAAGGCAGGACAGGATATTTCCGGTAAAGATTACCGATATCCTGGTTACGGTTTTCTGCGGAGCCGTTTTGTTCTTAGTGGTTATGTATCTTAAAATCTGGGTGCTTTGCCGGAGCGGAGTTTCTGCACAGGCCGTAAGAATGAAGATATGCCGGACCATGAGGTTCTTCTGCCTGAGCCTGCCGAGAGTTAAATTCAATCTGCTGCTGGGTAACAAGGCTTTCAGCGGACGGAAGGCTTTTGAAACGGCAGAAAAGTTCTTTGACAGTCACCCTTCGTCCGTAATAATCAGCAATCATCAGTCGCACCTTGATCTGATGTGCCTTCTGGCGCTGTCGCCGAGCATTATAGTCCTGACCAACAGATGGACTCAAAAGACTCCTGTATATGGTGGAATAATCCGTAAGGCGGGCTATTTGTGCACCGATGACGGAATAGATGCAAACGGCGAGTTTTTCCGCCGCATAAAAGATAAGGACTGCTCACTTCTGGTATTTCCGGAGGGCACCCGGAGTGCAGACTGTACCGTTCTGAAGTTCAAGAGCGGAGCTTTTGCCATCTGTGCCAGTCAGCAGGCAGATCTGATTCCGGTGGTTCTGTTCGGTCCGGGGGAAATTCTGCCCAAAGGCGAGCACATCATTCGCAGAGGAAGAACAGTTGTTGAAATCAAGGATATTGTTTCATGCAGCAGTCTGCCGGATTTTGGGCCCAGGCCTCTCAAACAGGCTCAGACCATGCACCACCTGTATGAAGACTGGTACGGTAACCTTAAGTTGCTTGTTTATGCATACAATGGCTTCAGCCACAAGCGCAAGAAGGACAAAGATTTGTACAAAGCCGAAAATGAAATTGTTTAGAATAATATTGTGCGTTATCCTGCTTTTTGGCAGCTGCTATGGGTCAGTAGGCCAGAACCTGCTGGAAGAAACAAGCTTATGGAGCAAGCCTGAGTCCAGGTCGGACGGCAGATACCATTCCAAAATATTTGTTTATGAACCCGTCTGCGCCACCAGTCAGATGCCTGCAATCATTGTGCTGCCGGGCGGAAGCTACACTTACCTTGCCATAAATTCCGAGGGGCACGATGTGGCTGCTTATTTTGCGTCAAAGGGTTTTGTTGCAATAGTCCTGCGTTACAGGATAGGCTTCTTCGGGGCCCGTTACCCTCAGCATCTGGAGGACTATCGCAAGACAATGGACTATATCCGTGCCAACGCTCCGAGGCTTGGCATAGATACCTCCAGGATAGGAGTGGTGGGCTTTTCTGCCGGCGGGCATCTTGCCGGGTGTGCGGCAATGCTTGAAACGGGGCGCTACAGACCTGACTTTGCCGGAATGATTTACCCTGTTGTGACCATGAGGGAGCCCTATGTGCACCATCCTTCCAAGAAGCATCTTCTGCGTGGGCGAGATTTCCTGGAGGACAGCCTTTCTTTGGAACTGCATGTAAATAAAGATATTTCCCCGATTTTCCTGCTTCATTGCAAGGACGATCCGATAGTAATGGTGCAAGGTTCTGAGAATTTTGCTTCGGAATTAGAGAGAAAAGAAGTAAATTGCAGGGTGGAAATCCATGATACCGGCCGCCATGGTTTTGGAGTAAGGGCACCCAAGGGCTCGGGGGCTGTACTCTGGCAGGAGAGATTCATAGAATGGCTCCATGGTTCGGTATTCAGGTAAGATGCCTTTACATTCAGAAAACTGAAAGATTATGGACATATATACTCCAACCCCGCCTGATGCTTCTTCCCAGTGGGACGATATCCGTCCCTTCCGCGATGATGAAATTCCGGCAGCAATGCAGAGAATCGCTAAGGATAAGGATTTTCCAAAGGTGATTGACTATATCTACGGGGATACAGACCTCCCTTCAAAAATCAGGGAATTTTCGCAGTTCCGTACTGTAAGCCAGTTCCAGATAGGCTTCATGTTCGATGCCATTAATGCTATCGTGCGCAAGACAACGGACGGTTTCACGTACAGCGGATTTGAAAATCTGGAAAAAGGCAAAGGCTATCTTTTCGTTTCAAATCACAGAGACATACTCCTGGATGCGGCCTTGCTTCAGATAGCTCTGTATAACAACGGTTTAGACTGTTCTGAAATAACATTCGGCAACAACCTCATGCAGCCGGGCATCGTGTCTGATTTCGGAAAGTCCAACCGTATGTTCAAGGTTGTGCGCAACGGCTCTTCAAAGAATTTCTACCAGACTTCGCTCCATCTTTCAAGCTACATCCGGTATGTGCTCACAGAGCGCAATACCTCAGTCTGGATTGCTCAGCGTAACGGCCGTACCAAAGACGGAGACGACCGCACCAGCCAGACGGTACTGAAGATGTTCTCGCTGAGCGGAGAAAAGAAAATCGGCCGTAATTTTTCTCGGCTCAATATTGTACCGATGGCAATCTCTTACGAATGGGAAACCTGCATTGCCCAGAAGATAAGGGAGTTATATCTGGCTAAGGAGCATCCTTACATCAAAGACAAAGGAGAAGATTTCCGCAGCATAATAGAAGGAATACTGTCGCCCAAAGGGAAGGTCCACATTCAGATGTGCAGGCCCCTTACGGCCGAAGAACTGGCAGCGGCGGATGAGATGGACCGCAACGAGGCGCTCTCCTACATTGCATCCCTGATAGACTCAAGGATATACAGCAATTACAGACTTTTTCACAACAATTATATAGCATACGACATGTTGTATAACACATACAGGTTTGCAGACCTTTACAGCGAGGAGGAATTAAAGAAATTTTCGGATGTGATGCATTCCATGCTTTCCAGATGGTCCGACAGTCTGCTGCCGTTGATGGAACTGTATCTTAAGGTTTACAGCAATCCCTTGGTTAATGCAATGACAGTAAATCATGAATGAGATGAAAGAAAAGATAAGGACAATACTTGAAGACGCTCTTCCACTTGTGGACCTTGATTCTGAATTCCTGCTCGGCGAGCTTGATTCTCTTGGAGTAGCCACAATCCTGCTCAAACTTTCGGAAGGGTTTTCCATCAAGCTCGAAAGCAGCGATGCCACTCCCAGGAACTTGAAGAACCTGGACTCTCTGGCCGCCATGGTTGAAGCCAAACTGGCCTCAAAACGCTGACTATGATACTGGAAGACTATCTGAGGCAACATGCCTGCCGTACACCCGACAGGACGGCGCTGGTGATAGGCAGCAAATCGTTCACTTACCGTGAGCTGGATGAGTTGGTGTCTGAGGCCGTGGATTCTCTTTCCGGATTGAAGAGACGGTTCCTTTGCTTCAAGGCTGCTCCTTCCGTTGATTTTTTTGCAAGTTATTTTGCCTGTCACAGGCTTGGAGTGGCCGCAGTGCCCGTATCAAAGGAAATGCCCGAAGTTCACTTGGCGGAAATATCCGCCATGCTGGAATCCTGCTCCATACCGCCCAGAACCGCAGACATTCTCTTTACAACCGGAACTACCGGAAAGTCAAAGGGAGTGATGGTCAGCTCACGCGCAATTGTGGCCGATGCTTCTAATCTGGTCAGCGCTCATGGATTCAGTCAGGATACGGTATTTGTGATCAACGGTCCGCTCAACCACATCGGAAGTCTTTCCAAGATTTTTCCCGTGATTATGTGCGGAGCAACCATGATTATTGTTGACGGGCTTAAAGACTTGAATGTTTTTTTTGAAGCCTTCAACTATCCGTCTTCCAAAATGGCAACATTCCTGGTTCCTTCAAGCATTAGGATAATTCTCCAGTTTGCAGAAGAAAAACTTGCCTCTCTGGCTTCCAAGATGGATTTCATTGAAACCGGAGCTGCTGCAATCTCCGTTGCTGATATGGAAACCTTATGCCGGATATTGCCCGATACCCGTCTTTTCAATACATACGCATCAACCGAAACAGGCATCATCTGTACGTACGATTTCAATGAAGGCGGCTGCGTTGCAGGATGCCTTGGCCGGCCGATGAAGAATTCGGATTTCTTCATCACTCCCGAAGGTCTGGTGGCCTGTACCGGAGATACTCTGATGACAGGATATGCAGGGGATCCTGAAAAGACATCGGCGATTTTGAGAAATGGTGTGCTATATACCTCGGATTCAGGAGTAAAAGACGAGAAAGGCCAGCTTCATCTCAAAGGCCGTTCTGATGACGTGATAAACGTCGGAGGATTCAAGGTGGATCCTCTGGAGGTGGAAAACGCTGCCATGGGTTTTGAAGGTCTTGCCGATTGCCTTTGCGTTCCGGTGCCCGATTCTCTTACCGGCAATGCCGTCAAGCTGATTGTTGTGATGTCTGAAGGCCGCACCCTTGACAAGAGAAGCCTTGCCCTGTACCTGAGAGGCAGGCTTGAACCATATAAAGTTCCTATGCGATATGAACTTGCAGAATCCATAAGACGGACTTTCAACGGCAAACCAGACCGGAAGTCTTATGTGGGTTGATAACTTTTTGATTAATTTCAGAAAGAATATTTTAACATTTCATGGGCAGAAACGTCTAACAAAAAGATAATATAAACTCAAACATAAAAATCACATCTCTCTATGAATAGAATTCTCAAGAGGCTTTATTCATTAGCGGTTGCAGCTCTGATGCTTATGGCAACCGTCAATTTGTCAAACGCCCAGCAGGATGCCAGATGGCTGCGCAATCCTGCCATTTCTCCTGACGGAAGTCAGATAGTCTTCGGATATATGGGCAACCTGTACAAGGTTTCTTCAGACGGCGGACTTGCTACTGCCATTACCAGCGGAGACAACTACTGCGGCTACCCTGTATGGAGCAGAGACGGCAAGTATATTGCCTATGCATCGGATCTCTACGGCAACTTTGATGTATTTGTCATGCCGGCAGGAGGCGGTGTTCCTACTCGTCTGACCTACAATTCCACGGCAGACTATCCCTATGATTTTACCCCCGACAACAAGTATGTGCTCTTTGGAAGCGGCAGATTTGCTCCTGCAGAGAGCATCCGTTTCCCTTCCTCAATGTTCAAGAACCTGTACAAGATTCCGGTAGGGGGAGGAAGGCCTGTTCTTGTTACAGCTGCCGGTGCCGATGAGGCTAACTTCAATTCCGACGGAAGCCAGATTGTCTTCCAGGACAAGAAGGGTTACGAGGATCCTTGGAGGAAGCATCATACGTCATCAGTTACAAGAGATATCTGGGTTTACGACATTAAGGCCAATACCTACACCAAGGTCAGCACCTATGAGGGCGAGAACCTCAAACCGGTATTCAGCCCGGACGGAAAGAGCGTTTACTACATTTCAGAAATGAAACTTTCCAAGGCTAACAATGCCCTGAACCTTTTCAAGCAAGACCTCAGCACAGGCACAAAGACCCAGCTTACAGATTTCAAAGACTTTCCTGTAAGAGAAATAAGCATTGCCAAGAATGGTACCATATCTTTTGTATGGAAAGGCGATATCTACACGATAAAAGACGGTCAGAAGGCTAAGAAACTCAATATTTACATCGCTGACAATGCAGGTTACCAGAAAATTAAAAATCTCGATATCAGAAATGCCACTGAAATGAAGGTAAGCCCTACCGGCAAGGAAGTGGCCCTCATCAACAGGGGAGAACTCTTTGTAGTTGGCGTAAATGATGGCCGCACAAAGAGAATCACCAATACCGCATATCAGGAAAGGATGATCAACTGGGCTCCGGACGGAAAGGCCATCTATTACTCAGCAGAGGTGGACGGAAACTGGAACATCATGAAGGCCACTCTCAAGGATACCACTGAGAAATATTTCTATGCTTCAACAATTGTCAACATCAGCAAGGTTGTTGCAGACGGCAAGGACAACTTCATGCCGGAACTCTCTCCGGACGGAAAGAAGCTTGCCTACATCAGTGAGCGCAATACCCTCAAAGTCATGGATCTTAAGACCAAGAAGACAGTCACCGTTCTTCCTAAGGGTCATAATCATTCTTATCGCGATGGAGATTGGGGATATGTGTGGTCTCCGGACAGCAAGTGGCTTCTTGTAGATGATCAGAAGAATATGATGAGAGGCGGAGCTACAGCCCTGATCAGCGCAGACGGCGGAGAAATCCGTTATCCGGTGGATGCACCTAACGGTCAGAGAGCTGCCAAGTTCGGATTCGGCGGCCAGGCCATGACCTACATCGGCAGCGGCGGAGGAAACCGTGGCGGCATGGGAGGCGGCGGAGGAGTAAAAGCTGCTTTCTTTGACAAAGATTCCTATGATAAATTCATGCTTTCAAAGGATGACTTTGAACTTCTGGAAGAAAAGGAAAAGGGCGAAAAGAAGCCAGACGGAAAACCAGGTGAAAAGCCAGGCGACAAGAAAGATGTAAAGCAAGGCGACAGACCAGGCCCCGCTGGTGGTCAGGGTGCCAAGAAACCTGAAAAGAAGGAAGTTAAGCCAATAGTCTTTGACGATTTTGACCTCATAGAAACTCGTATTGCAGATATCCGTACAGACGGAAGTCCAATGCAGTATTTCCTTACAAGCGATGGCAAAAAGCTCTATTATGTAAAGAACGGTGAAAGGGGAATGGAACTCTGGAGCACCGATACCAGAAGCCGCGAGAGTAAGAGGGTAGGCCAGGGCTCACTCGGAGGAATGATTCAAGGCGGAGAGCTGAGCAAAGACGAAAAGAGCCTCTTTGCCCTGCGTAACGGTTCTCCGGTTAAGATAGATCTGATGAGCGGTATGGCAAAGCCTATCCAGATTGCCGGCAAGATGGAACTGGACGCTGCCGGAGAGCGTGCCTATATGTTTGACCATATGTGGCTGCAGGTTACAAAGAAGTTCTATGATCCTACCATTCACGGCATTAACTGGAAGATGTATCACGATGAATATGCAAAATTCCTCCCTTACATCAACAACAACTATGATTTCCAGGTGCTGCTGAGTGAGCTTCTTGGAGAACTCAACGCATCTCATACAGGCGGCCGCTATTATGCTGCAAGAGTTCTCACCGGCGGCGATGTTACCGCCAACTTTGGAATGCTCTTTGACGAGACCTATACAGGAGAGGGCATAAAGGTTTCTGCAATCATCCCTGGAGGCCCTGCAGACAAGCTTTCAAACAAGATCCGCCCCGGAGATATCATTACCTCAATCAACGGAGAGAACATTCCGGCTTCCGAGAACTATAACAAATACCTCAACAACATTGCCAATGCAAATACCGTTGTTACCGTCAAGTCAACTTCCGGCAACACCTTCACCCAGACACTCCGCCCTGTTGCAGAGTCTTCGCTGAGCCATCTGGTTTATGAGTGGTGGGTTAGAAGATGTGAAAAAATGGTAGATGAGCTTTCAGGCGGCAAAATCGGTTACGTTCATGTAGAAGGCATGAACCAGCAGAGCTATCAGGTCATCTACAACCGTCTGATGGGCAAGCATGTAAAGAAGCAGGCCGTAGTTGTTGACACTCGCTTTAACGGCGGCGGCTGGCTGCACGATGAACTCGTTACCCTGCTTGGTGCAAAGACCTACATGCGTTATGCTCCTCAGGGAAACCTGCTGGAAGACGGCGAACCTCTCGGAAGATGGCAGAAGCCGAGTGCAGTCCTCACCTGCGAGGGTAACTATTCCGATGCTTTCATGTTCCCGTTCGTCTATCAGCAGAACGGCATTGGTAAGGTTTACGGCATGCCGGTTCCGGGCACCGGTACAGCTGTTTGGTGGGAGACCCAGATAGACCCGAGCATAGTGTTCGGCATTCCGATGATAGGCTCTATGGGAACAGACGGCAAGGTTACCGAGAACAAGCAGTTTGAACCAGATGTAAAAGTTGAACTCCCTTACAACGACTTCCTTTCCGGCAAAGACCCTCAGCTGGAAGCAGCTGTCAAGGGCCTGCTGAAGGAACTCCGGTAGAAAGGCTCCCGACAGACACTAAACAAAATCTCCCGGCTTCTTATTGAGGTCGGGAGTTTTTTTGTATTACTGTCAAGGGCATCAGTTATCGTGCTTGGATAATCTTGCTGAAAAAATTGCCTTGCTTTTTGAGTTTATTTGTTAATAACATCTAAAAATTATTTTCCGTGTCTACTTTTCGCATCTGGTACACATTGCCGAGTAAATGAAAAAAGTGTTATCTATGCAGCGGATTTCAATAAAAAGGATCGTCACTATGTACAAAAAAAGGATTCTCGACAAGTTGCTTAAACTCAAAGGATGTGGGGCTGTTCTTATGGAAGGGCCAAAGTGGTGTGGTAAGACAACAACCTGTGAACAACAGGCTAAGAGTACGCTATACATGTCTGACCTGGAACACAAAAGTCAATATCTTCGGTTGGCAGACATCAATATAAAGAAGTTGCTCGAAGGTGAAACGCCAAGACTTATTGACGAGTGGCAAGTGGCTCCCAAATTTTGGGATTGTGCAGTGTAGATTTATTCCGTAAATTTGAGAAAAATTAAGTTATGCCAGAGGTTTTGATATATGTGGTTTTTGCGCTTATGGTTGTGGCGCTTGTGATTCTGTTTGTCCTTTCTTCAAAGCAGGGGAGGATGATAAGGTCTTTGAAACAGGATAATGCGCACTTCCTTGATTCTTTCAAACAAGAAAACTCATCTTATATGAAGGGGCTCAGTCAGGAGCTGAAAGACTACCACAAAGAAAACAAGGATGATTATGAGAGGGCACAGACATCGCAGAGAGAAGAAATCTCTGCAAGGATGAAAGACTTCAACAATAACTTTTCTGAAAAGGTAAGTTTGCTCAGCGACAGCCAGAAGAAAGGCCTTGATAACATGACCGAAAGCCAGAGGCTTCAGTTTGAAAAGATGCGCTCAGTTCAGGAGGAAAGACTTAAGTCTTTGGAAGAGAGCCAGAAACTGAAACTGGAGCAGATTGAGAAGACTCAGGCAGGGATGATTCTTTCTACGGAAAAGAGTCTGGACAAGATGCGCAACACGGTGGAGGAAAAACTGGAGAAGACTCTGAACGACCGCATAAGCAAAAGCTTTGAAACTGTTGGCAGCCAGTTGGACAACGTAAAGAACGGCCTGGCCGAGATGAGGGATCTTGCAAAAGATGTGGGAGGATTGAAGAAGGTGCTTTCCAATGTGAAGATGAGAGGCGGACTTGGCGAAGTTCAGCTCCAGATGCTTCTGGAACAATATCTTGCACCTGGGCAGTATGTGTCCAATGCCCATACTGGAGATGACAAGAACGAGGTGGTTGAGTTTGCCGTGCGTTTCCCGGGGCAGGACGGGAATCCTATACTTCTGCCTATAGATTCAAAATTCCCTAAAGACCGGTATGAGGCTTTGCTGGAAGCTTACGAATCTGCCGACAAGGATTCAATGGATGCCGCCCGCAGAGACTTCTGCAATGCCATTAAAAACGAGGCAAAGAACATTCACAAGTACATAAATGTGCCCCAAACCACTCCGTTTGCCATAATGTTTCTGCCGTTTGAAGGACTTTATGCAGAAGTTGCCAGAGATGCCAGCCTGCTGGAAAGCCTCCAGAAAGATTACAGCATTACTGTAGCCGGCCCTACGAACTTGTCTGCCATACTTACAAGTTTCCAGATGGGGTTCCGCACACTTGCCATCCAGAAGAAGGGAAGCGATGTCTGGAAGGTACTCGGCGAGGTTAAGACAGAATTTGGAAAGTTCGGCGATATGCTGGAAAAGGCCAAAGGCAAGATTCAGGGCGGCCTGGAAGATATGGACAAACTCATTACAACCCGCACCAACAAGATTAACCGTAAACTCCGCGATGTTGAAGCAGATGTAGTTTCAATAGATACCGACTCTCCCAACCGGCTTTTGGAAGAGGAGTAAATATGTTTTAGTATCTTTGCAGGGAACCGATAAACATTTTTGTTATGGAATTGAACAGCATTTTGGTAAACGAATTGAGCCAGACTTCAGGGCAGGAAAAGAAAGATGTGATTGCAAAGAACTGGCTTCCACGATACACGAAAAGAAAACTGGAAGACTTCACAGACTGTATTCTGCTTACCAACTTTGACAAGTATCTTGATCTTTTTGCCGCAAAATACGGAGTAGAGATTATAGGAAGAGATTCAAACATGCCCAATGTAAGCGCAGAAGGAATAACCCTGATTAATTTCGGAATGGGCAGCCCAAATGCTGCAACCATAATGGACCTTTTAAGTGCCATACATCCTAAAGCCTGCCTTTTTTTGGGTAAATGCGGTGGAATAGACAAACACACTAAGGTTGGAGACCTTATACTTCCTATAGCTGCAATCCGAGGCGAAGGAACGTCCAATGACTATTATCCTCTTGTTGTTCCGGCTCTTCCTGCATTCATGCTCCAGAGGGCAATTTCGTCTGCCATCAGAGACCATGGCAAGGATTATTGGACAGGTACAGTATTTACCACCAACCGAAGACTCTGGGAACATGACGAGGCTTTCAAGAAATACCTTGCATCCACCAGAGCTATGGGAGTGGATATGGAAACTGCCACTCTGTTCATCTGCGGCTTTGCAAATCATATCCCTACAGGGGCTCTGCTTCTGGTTTCAGACCAACCGATGGTACCGGAAGGTATAAAGACAAGCGAGAGCGACAAAAAAGTCACACAGAACTTTGTTGACGAGCATCTCCAGATGGGCATTGATGCTCTCCGAATGATCATAGAGGAAAAAAAGACCGTCAAGCACCTCAAGTACGACTGGTAGGCCCGCTCTTACCAACCGGCATGGAAATACTGTCTTGGAAGACCGCCTAATCCCATAAGGAGTATAAAATTGCAATGAACAAACGGCCTCCCAACAGATATACAAAAAAAATGCTGACAATACCGGTAGTTTGAACGGAAATTTGAACGATTTTTCTTAACAGCGTTAAGTTTTGTATAAAGGCTATGGGATGGAAGCTTATAGATGACTATTTCGGCCCCCTACTCACGGATCCATCGCCTGTGGGTTTTTGCGTACCACCAGTATAATTTCCTTTACGGGCTTTACAAAGGACGGCAACTGGCTGTCCCTTAGCGCGTACTTACAACGCCATCACCATAGAGATAAAGAGCAAGGCACGGGAATTTATGGAATCTATCAAAAAGTAACTTCGTTGTTACAAAAGTGAAGTGCACTGTTGGGATAACAAAAAAACAAGCACGAGAATTTTGTTTTTCCGCTTACATTTATTATATTTGTCCAAGTTAACGTTAAGTTATTACTATTTTATTCACTCTAAAGGACAATTTATGAAAAGCAAAAGAAGAAAATCTTTTATCAAGCCATTATTGGCTTGCTTGTCCTTTTCTGTAATCACGATTCTTTTTTCCATTTTTTCCATTTCATGTCAGAAAGACTCAGATTTGAAAGAAAAGGACCAGAACGCTTTTAGCACGTCAGAAGCCAAAGCTTATTTTGAAAAAACAGCAAAGACCCTCAAGTTTCTTACGGCAACCTCCGGCCTCGCTAAAACCAAGAATCAGGATTATTCCCTTACCGAGAATATGGTGATAGAATGGGATCAGGCCATGGAAGGTGAAACCTTAGACAGTTATGTCGTTGAAGTTCCAATCAAGATGGTGTCTCCTGTAACTGCATTGCTTTATGATGGAGTAGGGCATTTGAACAAGAATATCCATCAATCTGAAATGAATGCTTCTCTTCTTATTGAAAAGCATAAAGCAGATGGATGCATGCATCATTTATTAGTAACAACTGTTGGATCTTATTCAAAGGCAGTTGCCAACACTAAGTATGGTTTTCTCTGTGACAAAGCATCTTTTTCCGGATATCAGATATTCAGCTCAGAAGAGGGTATTATGGAGTCTTCTCAACTCTATTCAAAAGGCTTGGTATTTGATGCTGATTTGCTTCCCACAGACCAGATGATTAAAGTGGATTCTTTGGGCACAGATCGGATTTATAGCGGGCTTCGATTTGGTTCAAGTAGTAGACCTTCCACTAAAGGTGGCGGTGGACTTGATTCAGGCGAAGATTTTACATGTCCGTATTGTGGCGGCACTCTTTCTAATGAAGGTGGTTACTATGTATGCAACAATTGCATAATATATTTCTACGATATGTTTGATGTTAGATGCCCATATTGCCTTGAACTTGTTCAGTATTGCACTTGCGTTTGTCCTAAATGTGGCTTCCCTAACAGGTATTTTAATACTTGTATGTGTAATCCTCCAAGTGGTGACCAATGCCCATATTGTGGTACATACGGCTGTAATGGTCAATGCGGAGGAGGAGCAGATAGCACAGAAAATACGAACACAACTTACTCGCTCCTCATTACTACAAATAATCAGGGCGGATATGTCTCTAAATCAATAGAGAGATCCTATTATTTTTATAATGAGTACATATCATTGACTGCACATCCAAATTCAGGATATTCCTTTAACGGTTGGTATGAGGATAATATTTTGATATCTTCAAATACTCAATATTCCTTTTCTATAACCTGTGATAGAGTATTAGTCGCATTTTTTGAAGAGGATTAAATTTTTGTTTAAATTATGAAAACCTTTTTCTCAAAAATCATTTTGGTGGCATCTTTTGTATGTTTAATGTCAGAACAGTCTTTCGCTCAAACCATTTATTCCAAGGGGAGTGAGAAGTCTGCAATAAAAGAATGCCCTAAATATAAGGGAATAGAGTATCAGGAGGCTATTGCAGACTACATTAAATATTTCTTTAGAAATAATGATTTGAAAAACAGAACGAATATATTATACACACCCGTTCTTTCCTTTTGCTTCAGTGCAAAGGGCGCTTTGGTTGGGGTAAATGTTGTACAATCTACCGGTAGCGTTGTTTTGGACAACAAATTGCAGAATATATGCAAGGACTTTACCCGAAAGAAGTTTATGTCCCCTGCTTATTCCGAAGATGGTCCTATTGCCTGTGAGTTAGAGGTTCAGTTAGAATTTGTTTATCCCCTTATGAAAGATTTTAAAAAGGAAAATTTGGGCTATAGGGAATACTATTATATGGGATATATCCCTTATTATTCTGCTCACGAATATGGCAATAATTCATTCAAGGGAAGCAATTCAAAAAAATAGAAGTATGACTAGAATTAGATTAATCATTCAGAATCAAGTATACATCGGGGCTCTAATGGGGCTTGCTCTGGTAATGGCTGGATGCTCTGGATCAGGTGATGATCCCATAAAGCCAACACCAACGCCTACACCTACTCCGGGTACAGAAGTGGCAGTCTCTTCTGTTACAGTAAGCCAGGCTAAAGGCTATCTGGAGAAAAACGGAACTCTATATCTGGAAGCCACTGTCAAGCCTGACAACGCAACCAATAAGACAGTTACCTGGGCTTCTTCCAACACTGCCGTAGCAACGGTTTCCTCCACCGGACAGGTAACGGCAAAAGCCGCCGGAACAGCGCAGATTACAGCAACTGCAGGAGGAAAGACCGCCAACTGTGCTGTCACAGTATTTGAATCGGCGACAGACCTGTCTTTGATGGACATCTATGGCAATACTATAACCCAATCAACCGCAAACTGCTATGTGGTTTCAAAGCCGGGATTCTACAAGATTCCAATTGTATATGGAAATGCCCTAAAGAATGGTGCTACTAACAAGATAGCTTATGTTCCAACAATCAGCGGAGAGACCATTCTATCTAATTTCCTCGACCATAAAGGAACCGGCATCAGCACTGGCAACGACACCAAGGACCCTTGGGTAAGCCAGAAATATCCTATCACAAAGGCCGGTTTGATCTGGATGGACAGCCAGAACCTTGTAGAGGGGATTGGGATGACAGGCACCACCGGCACTAAGGAGAACAAGTATCTGACATTCTACATAGACAAGGCTAACTTCACACAGGGCAACGCCATTGTTGCTGCATACGATTCCGAGGGACTTGTGGCGTGGAGTTGGCATATATGGGTTACAGATGCGGATCTTACTCCTATACCAGTGAAAAATGTTGTTAATACAATTGACTTTTTGCCGGTATTCCTTGGCTGGTGCGAACCCAAGTCTGATAAGAGCAAAAACGGAGACACTTATGGCAACTGTGTCTTTTACCAATGGGGAAGAAAGGATCCTATGCTTGGTGCAAAAGGATCTGGCGGCAATGTAAACAAGGCTTATTATGGGCCTAACGGGTTTATTGACGGCAGTTATAAGAACTCGGTTCTTCAAAATGAAATAAAGAATTACATACAGAACCCTGGGACATTTAACACAACCAGCGACATGGACAATAAATACTCCAACCTATGGAGTATTAATGCAGTTCCTAATGCCAGTTTCACAGACGTACCTAGTAAGACTGTTTATGATCCATCGCCTGTGGGTTTTTGCGTACCACCAGTAATTTCCTTTACGGGCTTTACAAAGGACGGCAACTGGACGAATGTGCTGGACAACATCAATTCAACCGGAACTTTCAAGATGGGTGTAGGTTACTATTTCTATACCGAGGGTTGGAAAACCGGCAAGCTGATTAATTTCCCAGGCGTTGGTTCCAGATCTTCTTTATCAGGCTCTGTTTATGATGCAGATGGAGCAGGATGGTGCTGGTTTGCAACATGCAGAAATGATCTCCACCCTTATATGCTAGCTTTCTTCAAGAGAACAAGCGCAGGAGTTGATACCGTAGGCCCATACTTGAGTGCAAAGAGAGGCGCAGGCAATGTAGTAATACCTTGCAAGGAACAATAATGGCAACGGACTGCGAATGTGGTGTATCAAGAGGGCTTTTCATCAAGGCCCTCTTGTTTATGTTACCGCCTGTTTTTCTTGTGCTTCACCGCTACGTTTTCAGCGTAGGCAACTGGCTGTCCCTTAGCGTTCTTACTTTGGTTAGCCTAATAGCAGTAGTTCTGCTGGTTTTTCCCAAAAGGCATTTCAGGATTAATGAGGCAGACATATTTCTTGTTGTCTATTGCCTCTATTCACTTTTGAGGATTTTGCTGTCTGAAAGGTGTTATATAGAACCTCTCAGTGCAGTCAAATGGATACTCATGTTTTCTTTGTACCTGATAGGGAGGCAGACCGGCAGCAGATACATTTATATCCTTCTTCTTTCCGTTAGCATTTGCGGAGTGATTGCCTATCCTGCGCACTTCTTCAATAATACAGGTCATTTGGGAGCTTATGTGGCTATTGGCTTGTCCGGAATTTTTGGGCTTCTTGCTGGAAGCAGAAGATATAGCCACAGGTGGTTAACTTACGCTGTCTTGAGTGTACTGCTTCTTGTTTTTCTGGTTCTGAGCTTAAGCCGTGGTGCAGTTGTTGCCGTTGCGGCTGCACTTGCATATCTGCTCCTGACCTCCAAAACTTTCAAGGGTGTTTCG
>CALBPX010000010.1 GCA_937899055.1 uncultured Bacteroidales bacterium | reverse complement strand
TTGGATGGGCATATAGTCCCTTGCCCAGATGTGTTTGTATGACGATGTATATGGCAGGAATCCGGCATGAATATGCTCTCTATGAAGAGCTTCAAGCAGGTTCCTGCAGACCGTCTCGTAGTGGCTGAGACCATTGGCCATATAGACCATATTGGTTTGATTGTCTTGAATCATGGCAGAGTGATTATTTCTTGACATAGTATCCGTGTTCCGTAGCCTGACTTTCCAGTTCATCGGCTGCTTGGAGATTGATTTCCGTTCCACGGCCCTTCCGGAAGCACCTGGCCAGGTTATGTTCCGCACAGGCTCCGGCTCCATTCTTGACAGCCAGCGAGAAATAGTGAAAGGCCTTCTTGTAGTCTTTCAAGACACCAAGCCCTTCCTCATAACATAGTCCCAGAAGGTTCTGCGCCTGCTCATCATCATAGTCTGCCGCCATGAATGCGTACATCAGCCCAAGCTGGACATTCCTGTATTTCTCTTCTCGGAACAAATAGATATGAGCCAGATTGTTCATTGCAGCCGTGACACCTCTGCCGGCCGCTTTACGATACCAGTATAGTGCCCAGCGCATACTCCTCTTGACACCTATTCCGCAGTCGTAGCAGAATCCATAGTCTCCCATTGCGGCAGGATATCCTTTCAGCACCAAAGCGTATATATGGGCAAGATACTTCTTATCATCCGGTGCCCCAAACCACCCTGCGCCATATCCATAAGCCAGTGTATAACCGGCGCGGTAATACTTCCTGAGGTTCAATTCTTCCAGAAGTTCCTTTGAACATGTATTCAGTACTTTTGGTTACATTCGCTTCATATTTTACGATTGTAACCGAGTCTTTACTAGAATCAGTATCAACAGCTCTTGTGGTAGAACCAACGGTGACATTTAGTGTGCCACTTTGTTTTGTTATTCCTCCATTGGAGAGGGCAAAATAAATGGTGACTTTACCATCTACAGCGGGAACAAAAGTTAAATTATCTCCTCCAGATGGTAAGGAACATTTTGTAAAGGATTTTGTTAAATAACTCAATGTTTTTTCCTTTACAGTACATTTTTTGTCATCTGTTAGACTGAAATATTTTGTAGCAAATAGTTTTGCTCCAGCGGATATTTCTGAGTCAGTAGTTGCAGATGTAAAGTTGAAACTGTAGACAGAAGCCGCCTTATAGGAAGTAGGGCGTGGAGAGAAACGAAATATCGCGCCGTAGCGATT
>CALBPX010000009.1 GCA_937899055.1 uncultured Bacteroidales bacterium | reverse complement strand
AACATCATCCGCGATGACAGCCTAAATCCTGTGGAAAGGTATGATTACCAGACACTGACAAGATAGGAGGATTATACAATGAAAAAAATATCACACAACATAACAATTCTCCTTCTGCTTCTTGCTGCGATATCTATCTTTCCTCAAACCCTTTGGGCTCAGGAACAGACTCCCGAAATTGTCCTCTCTGTTGACTATGTTGAACAAGACCTGGAGATTCCTGTCAGCCCGAACGGAGGAACGGCAACTCTCCACATAATAAGCTACGGTGGTATTCCTGAAGAGACACTGCTTTCCAACATACAGAGCAGCCTGGAAGCACTTTCCATAAACTGGATAACAAATGTCTATCTCACAAACAAGGAAGGCATATACGAGGCCGACCTGAACTTTGACTTTTCCTCCAACAATACCGATCAGGCAAGGGAGCTTATTGTCTCGGCCTCAAACGGATCCTCCATAATCACGCAGGACATTCATATACCGAGCGTATATGACCTTCTTCCGAATGTGACTCCCGTGTGCCTCCTCCACGGAGGTACAAATGCCCTTATTCTCAGCTCTTCAGACGGATTTGCGTCTTACCGCCTTCTGAAGGATTCCCTGAACTACACAATAACCGTTGCAGACGTGAACGGCAAGAGCGAGGGAAACCGCCAGCTGAAGTTTATCATAAACTCCCCGGGAACATACTACTGCGTTGCGTACTACCCTACGGAAGTGCAGATGAACGGGACAAAGACCGTGGAGTGGCATCCGTTCTATGACACCACAAGGTCATGCAGCCTGTCACCCATTCCATACACCTTCTCCAAGGATGGAGGAAGCGTCTCATTCACTTATGCCGTGCCAGCCCAGCAGGACAGCATCCTCCAGAGGATTATAGACTTCTACAATAGCGGAAACTGCAGCGTCTGGGACACCACGATGGTCATTTCATATACCCGCAGTCCACAGACAGCCAATACGGTAACCATGACAGTGGAAGCAGGCCCGAACCTGAAAGAAGTGCAGGTTTATCCTCCGCAGCCCAACACAATCACCAACAACACATACTTCAAGACAGCCTCGTCAGGAGACGATATAGTCTTCACTCAGCCGGCAGCTGGAGAAATCAAGGCTTACAGTGTCTCTTTCCCCGGAAATCCTGGAACTGTGCCACCATACCTTATCCTGGACTCCACCCAGCACAGGGTAAGGTATGCCCTCTTCAAGGACGGAACCCAGTATGGCCCTTCCAGGACAGGTCACGGCGACAGCCTTCATCTGACGATTCCGGCGGATTCGGGAAAGTTCACAGTTATGGCATTCTATGGAGGGGAAAACAAGGCGATGAAGGGAACACTCACCGTCACTGGAAACATGAAGGCCGTATGGGGAGACAACTGGATTCTCAAGCAGACTTTCACCGCCGAAGGAGGCGAATCCTCCAACCTGGACATAACCTATTATGACGGTCTGGGATATCCGACGCAGGTGATAAACGTGGGGGCTTCGCCGCAGGGAAAGAACATCATTACTCCCATCTGGTACGACTCTATGAGAAGGGACGATGCCAAGGCATATCTGCCGTATGCCAGCACGACAGGTTCTACCCCGCAACAGGAAAACAATCCGCTCCAAACCCAAAATGCTTTCTATGCAAACCTTTACGGGAATTCTGACGCCGATTATGCCTTTACTGAGAAGGTCTATGAAAACTCGCCCCTGAACCGTGTCCAGAGGCAGTTCACTCCTGGAGAGGCCTTCAGGGCAACCGGGACAAGTTCCGGAGGGAACGACCACTACACGGCATTTACTTACGAAGCCAATTCAGCAAACGAAGTCATGGACATGGTCTGCGGTGAGAGCGGGGAGCTTTCGGTAAGGGGATACATTGCTTCAGGAAAACTCTATAAGACTACAACCACTTCTCCTGACGGAAGGGTTACAACAGAGTTCAAGGATTCCGA
>CALBPX010000008.1 GCA_937899055.1 uncultured Bacteroidales bacterium | reverse complement strand
TTTGAAAATTATTTTGAGCAGTTTTCGCACTTTTCTACCGTTTAACACCTAACTATCTGATAATCAGCGATGTTTATTTCCCGCGTGGAAAAATAAATGCCCTTCGTCCGAAATTAAACTGGCCCCCTAATCAAATTTTATTGAACAGATATTGTTACGGAACAGGGTCGTATCCGTGTCCGCCCCAGGGGTGGCATCTCAGTATGCGTTTTGCAGCCAGCCAGAATCCTTTGAAAGGGCCGTATTTGCGGAAGGCCTCAACCGCATACTGCGAACAGGTTGGAGTAAAGCGGCAGGTGGCAGGCTTGAGCGGCGATATGCATACCTGATAAAACTTTATAAGAATCACAAAAGGAAAGATTGCAATCTTTTTCAGCGTAGATGGGAATTTGCTTCCGGGCTTGTTTTCAGCCCCTTGTTTATCAGGCTCTGACCCGTCTTCAGATGGGTTTTTGCTATCATCCGGTTTTTGCTCGGCGATGGTTTTGAGTATGCTTTTTACCGCATCCTCAATCTGGGCGTACCTGAGTTTTTCCTTGACGTTGTACTGGAAGCAGATATGGGCGCAGCACGGGGGAAGCAGTTCCTTGTTACGGCGGTAGGCCTCTCTGAGCCTGCGTTTGAGGAGGTTGCGGTCAACGGCTTTCTTGAAGAGTTTTTTTGGAACTACCGTCATGACCTTGTTGGCGGCTGAGTCTGAGGGCTGTTGGTTGAAGGAGTATCTTGCCAGAACCGCCCCGTGTTCCAAACGCCGCCCCCGTGACATAAGCCGCAGGATTTCTTTTCTGGACTTAAGCCTTTCGTTTTTGCTGAATGTCTGTGGGGCGGAGCTTTGCATCAATTATTTCTTTGCCGGCTTTTTGGCGGGGGCTTTCTTTGCAGGAGTCTTGGCTACGGGCTTTTTGGCCGGAGCCTTTGCGGCAGTTGCTTTTGCAGCAGGCTTTTTGGCCGAAGCCTTTGCGGCAGTTGCTTTTGCAGCGGTCTTCTTGGCCGGAGCCTTTGCAGCAGTTGCTTTTGCAGCGGTTTTCTTGGCCGGAGCCTTTGCAGCAGGCTTCTCTGCGGGTTCAGGGTCTTTAGGCAGTTCGGTCTGGTGGAAATCAGGCTCCTGAATAAGCTTTTCAAGAGCGTTCAACAGAGCCGGAAACTCCGGAGTAGGGCCGCCGATTGCATATTCCAGCCCGGCTTCCTTCATGGCCTTTCTTATTCCGGCGCCAAAAGCTATGAACTTGATGCCGTTCTGTCTGAAGTCCGGAAAGTTGTTCTTCAGCGAAGTTACATCCAAGGCGCTGTAGAATGCAATAAGCTGATAATCTTCCAGGCGCAGGCCTTTAAGGTCGTTATCCACGAACTTTGCCACAACCGCAGGAGCAAACTTCAGATTTGCTTCCTTGAACATCTGTATCCATTCCGGATAGATATGGTCGGGCGAAGCAATCAGGACGTTTTCATTCTTGTGCTTGTCCTTCTTTGCCAGATCCACCACCGAGCGGAAAGTTCCATCGCCGAAGAAAATTTTTCTCTTGCGGTAGATGATGTGCTTTTGCAGATAGTAGGAAAGGCTCTCGGAAGTGCAGAAATACTTCTGGCTGTCCGGAACTTTTATCCTCAGCTCGCCACAAAGTTGGAAGAAGGCGTCTATGGTGCCCTTTGAAGTGAACACTATTGCGGTATAGTCCGGAATGTTAATTTTTTGAGCCCTGAACTCTCTGAGTGTCAGAGGTATCAAACTGAAGAAAGGCTTAAAGTCAATCTTGACATTGTACTTTCTCATCAAGTTTGTGTAGTTGGGATTGGCACTTGCCACTCCTGGTTGGGCTATGAGTATGTTCTTAATTGCCATTACAAAAACAATCTAATAAGGAGAGCTGCCGGAAGCAGTTCCAGGGTGCAAAGGTACAAAATGTAGAAAAAAACAGAAAAATTGTTTTTGAATATTATTCTTGACGCCATTATCAGATACAAAACGAAAGGTATGGTACAAAGCACTGAAAACTTGGGATTTATGCGGGCAAGAAACAGCAGCGAGGCTCCCGTTATAAGATAATTTATTCCCATTCTGCCTATGAATTTGAATATGCCAGTTTGGTTGACATAATCCAAAACTGCCATAATACCGTATTTTACAGCAAGATACAAGGCCGCGCCTATTAAAAGGAAGAGAAATATCCTCAGCGATGGAGCTACTGCGAACAGCGCCGCAGGTACGATGAAAAGGGCAGCAATGTCTCTGGATGAACCCAGTGCAAGTTCGTCGTCTATCTCTTCCTGCAGCTTGATGTTGAACGCAGAACGGAAGGCATTTACGAAGCCCTCCGAAATTTTTTCAGTGGCAATCAGGAAGAAGATTATGAGAACCACTACGATTCCCATGTTCAGAAGTTTGTCCAAATCGGTTTCTATGTGGAAGAAACTGAAATCAAACATGCTAATTGCCTCTTTTTGCGTTATATCCGTCTTCCTTAAGGAGTTCGGTAACCTTGTCTCTGAAGTCTCCCTGGATGATGATTTCACCGTCTTTGCAACTGCCTCCTACGCCGCATCTGGTCTTGAGTTTTTTACCCAGTGCCGCCAGGTCTTCATCCGTTCCGGCAAAGCCTTTGACCAGGGTTACCTGCTTTCCGGCCCGGCCGCTTCTGTCTATGGTTACGATAAGCTTTTGCTTGTCGGGAGGAAGTGTCTGAATGTCATCTTGTTCGCCGATGTCATATTTGAAATCGGGATTGGTTGAGAATACCACTCCGTCTCTCTTTTTCCAATCGTTCTTTCCCATAATCTTAGGTTTCTTGCCGCAAAAATAGTACATTTGTCAGATGTACGAAAACCAAGAAAGCATGGAATTAAAAAAATTCAACCGCATCAACAATATAGTGGCGGCAGTGGTTCTTGCCATAGCATCCTTCACATACCTGTCCACCATAGAGCCTACGGCCAGTTTCTGGGATTGTGGGGAGTTCATAGCCTCGTCATACAAGCTGGAAGTCGGACATCCTCCGGGAAACCCTACGTTCCAGGTGCTTGCAAGATTCTTTACGCTGTTTGCAGACAAGGATCATGCGGCAATGATGGTAAATGCAATGAGCGCCATCTGTTCGGCTCTGACCATCATGCTTCTGTACCTTACCATAGTGCATCTTTCACGCAGGCTTTTGGAGAAAAAGTCCAGCGGGCAGTCCTATTTGCCTGGTGCGTCGGATGCCGTCAAAATCATAGCCGCAGGCCTCGTAGGATCTCTGGCTTACTGCTGGTCCGATACGTTCTGGTTTTCGGCAGTTGAGGGCGAAGTTTATGCTATGAGCAGTCTGGCTACGGCGCTGGTTTTCTGGGCTATGCTCAGGTGGGAAGAAAAGGCGGACGAACCATACGCTAACAGATGGCTTGTTCTGATAGCCTTCATAATGGGCCTTTCCATAGGCATTCATCTTCTGAACCTTCTGACCATTCCGGCCCTTGGAATGCTGTACTACTACCGCAAATGCAAGGTCACTGTCTGGGGGGCGTGGAAGGCGTTCTTTGTTTCATGCCTGATTCTGATTTTAATCAACTGGATTATCATACCTTACCTGCCGGCCCTGTCGGCCTTTGTTGACCGCATTTTCGTAAACGGATTTTCTTTGCCCAAGAACAGCGGCGCGGCATTCTTCGTGCTGTTTATCATAGCGGCCTGCTGCTATGGAGCCTACCGTTCATACAAGAGCGGCAAAGCCCTCTGGAACAATGTGTTCCTATGTACGTTGGCCATCATCCTCGGCTATTCGATTTTTGCGGTTGTAGTAATCCGTTCATCGGTCAACACTCCTACGAACGAATACCAGCCGGACAACCCATACACGCTCGTAAGGTATCTGAACCGCGAACAGTATGGTTCGGCTCCGCTGCTCTACGGACAAACCTTCCGTTCAAGAATGACCAGCGTGGAAACTCCAGACTATTACAACTATGACAATGCCTCCGGAAAATATCTCCGTCTGGACGGTCCGGCTCAGCCCGTATATGGCGACAAGGTTCTGATGCCCCGTATGTGGTCCGCGGCAGACCCTGGCTACGAGAATTTCTACCAGATGTACACAGAAGGCAAAGGAGTTGGGGCCAACAACGCACCGTCAGCAGCAGCCAACATAAAATATCTGTTCGGATACCAGATAAACTTTATGTACTGGAGATATTTCTTCTGGAACTTTGTAGGCCGTCAGAACGACCTCCACGCAACGGTTCCCGGAGATATCTTCAAAGGAAACTGGGAAAGCGGAATAGGCTTCATAGACAGGGCTCATCTCGGCGACCAGAGCGAAGGTCCGGACTATGTAGTGCGCAGCCGGGCTAAGAACCATTTCTACTTCCTGCCACTCATCCTTGGAATCATAGGACTGCTGTACCAGCTCCGTCACGACAAGCGCAACACCCTGGTTACCTTCCTGTTGTTCTTCCTTACCGGAATTGCCGTAGTGCTCTATCTCAACCAGCCTCCGTACCAGCCCAGAGAGAGGGATTATGCTTATGCCGGTTCGTTCTATGCGTTTACAATCTGGATTGGTTTTGCCGCAATCTGGCTCGGCGATGTATTTGAAAAGCTGTTCAAGACCAAGAAGGCGGCTCCGTCTGTTGTTGCTGCCGCCCTGTGCCTTGCAGTTCCGGTGCAGATGGTTTCACAGACCTGGGACGACCATGACCGCAGCGGAAGATACACCGTCCGCGAAATGGCATACAACTATCTTGCGGGCCTGGGCCAGAACGCAATCCTGGTAACCCACGGCGACAACGATACCTTCCCTCTGTGGTACATCCAGGAGGTTGAGGGCGTGAGGACCGATGTCCGGATCATGAACACGAGCCTGCTTGGAACAGACTGGTACATAGACCAGATGAGGTGCAAGCAGTACGAAAGCGAGCCGGTTCCGTTCACTCTGGAAAAGAAAGACTACTATTACGGCAAGAACGACTTTGTTCCGGTTACGGACTACATCAAGGTACCCATAACGGCAAAGGACATCATAAAGATACTCAAGGATCCTTCGGTTGTTGTCCCTATGGGCGACGGCAAAGATCACGGAATCATTGCCGGGCGTCATTTCACCATTCCGGTAAACAAGGAGAATGTAATCAAGTACGGAATTGTTTCACCTAAAGACTACGACAAGATTCTGGATACGGTACAGTTCGACATTTCAGACGGAGTTAACAGCATAGAAAAGACATCGCTGATGATACTCGACCTGCTTTCCAACTACAACTGGGACCGTCCAATCTATTTCCTGCAGAGAGGCGGAGACATCAACATAGGAATCAAGGACTATCTTCAGTGGGAAGGGTTCGGGTTCAAGCTCGTTCCTATCAAGAGCCAGACCGGCCGCCGTAACGACAACATAGACCAGAACCCCGGAGCGGACACTCTTTACCACAGGGTAATGGATCTTTACAAGATGGATGCTCTCAAGGCTCCGGTAAATATCGACTACCAGAACATGCTGACGTTCAACTCCCTGCTTTCCATGAGAGACCTGATGACCAACACGGCCAAGTTGTTGGCTATGGACAGTCAGCCGGAGCGTGCCGTACAGGTTCTGGACAAGATGCAGACGGTTATGCCGCAGAGTAATTTCCCGCTGAACAATTCCCTGATATCCAGCCTGAACGACATGGCCGTTCTGGATGCAATCAGCCTGTATTTTGCGTGCGGTCAGCCAGAAAAGGGAGAAGATTTGGGAGACAGGTTTACGAACGAGACCCTCCAGCATATCAAGATGTTTTCCAAACCTTATCACGGAGAACTTTTCTCGTGGGAAAAGTTGCAGAACAACCTCTACTATCTGATATGGGTTGCCGATACTTACAAGAGTGCCGGGCTGAACGACAAGTCGGCCGATATCCGCAGGATTGTAAACTCTTACCTGCAGACTCTGACCGGTCAGACGCTTCCGGAAGACGATGAGCCGCAGGCCAAGGTTTAAGAGCAAACCGATTGCCGCTTATTCTATGAGCATGTTGCAACCCCGGAGTTCGGCGTTGCTGATGCGCCCATCTACGCTGAACTTTAATGTGTTGTCTGTGCAGCAGACGGTTCCGCGGTCTTCGGTTTCTATAAAGCAGCAAGAATGTATGTTTGCAAGGTCTATGATGTTCAGGGCTCCGCTCGCCTTGTAGCCGCAGTCTTTTGACTGTGCGTCAATTACTCTGAACGGGTCATGAAGATCTCTGACCAGGGCCCTCATCCACGGAGGAGAAACAAAGAGTCCGTCACAAGAGGTAGAATAGGCCTGGCTGAGCAGTTCGCACATTCCGTATTCGGAGTGGATGCTGGGCGTGCAGAAGGCATCGCTGAGTATAGAATGGAGTACCTCTCTGGAAAGTTCCTGTCCGCGGCCTTTCATGCCTCCGGTTTCCATGACAACTACATTGCTGAAGATGGCTTTCCGTTCCTTGGCGTCGGGTATTCCGGCCTTTACAAACTCGGCAAAGTCCAACAGGGCAAAGCTCACGCCCAGCAACACGGTTTTGCTTGCAGGAGCAGAGGTATCTGAGTCTTTGACGTTCAGGCTTGTGATGGTATCCAGCAGGTTCTGGTGATCGTAGAGAAAGAAGCCGCCGGCTGCGCCTTTTGCCCGGGTGTCCTGTATAAGCCTGTCGGCCATGTAAATCAGCGATGAGCCTTTGCGTTCCAGATATGAAGGGAGCAGGGCCAGCAGGTTGTATGTTCCGCTTTCTCCGTAGAACATCCTGAAGGCTTCCTTGAAGCTTTTTTCGTAAACGCCTACATCCGCCACTATATGATGCGAAGGAACCATGCCGGTGGTGGCACTGGATGTGAATACAATGCCCGTTCCATGATATGAGCCGGATTGAGGTTCAGGATTTTTGACAAGAGGGTCCGTCAAAATGTTGCAGCTCTTGAAAAGCCGGATGGGAAGGAAGGGAATTTCTTCCAACTCCTTTGGATGTAAGTCTCCTTTGCCTATGAGGTCCAGATAGTTTCTGTAAACCGGGCAATGCTCTCGTTGAAACTCAAAGGCTTCAAGAGCCAGAGCCTTGAACCCGGCCTCTTTGTCTTCTTTCTCAGCCATGGAGAAAATGCTGCTGATGTATTGTTCTACATTCATCTCTTACATTTCTCTTAGCTGGCTGATGTATTTCTGGTCTTTCCACAGACGGGGAACCTTGTTCTGTCCTCCGGTCTTACCTCTCAAGGCCATCCACTTGTAGAAAGTTCCGGGAGCCAGGGGCAGGATCTTAAGATTTTGCATGGTGGATCCCGGCGAACGCTTTGCCTCATAGTCTGAGTTCACTTTCTGGATTTCCTGGTCCAGGATTTCTGCAAATTCATCTACGGCCTTCTGGCTGAAGTCCGGACTTTGAGGATTGCGCAGGCTGTCCTGGAATTCTATTGCCCACACATGGTATCCGCGGATAAGGGAACTGTTGTCCGAAGCCATGTTTGCATCATGTCTTCCGGAAATCTTTCCACAAGACTCGTCTACTGTCATGAACTGAGGAGCGGCTGTGTAGTCTGTAATTTCAAGACCGGCCTTGGCAGAGGCTGCGGCTATGGCTTGTTCGGCATTGTTTATCATAAGCTCCTCCCCAAAGGCATTTATGAAAAGCTTGGTGCGTCCTGTAACCTTGAGCCTGTAGGGGTTTACGGAAGTGAACCTTACAAGGTCTTCCGGCATATATCTCCAAAGTCCGCCCACGGTTGAAATCACTATTGCATAGTCAATGTCCGTGCAGACTCCTTCAAGAGGAACTATGCAGGAATTGTCTCCGTCAAGAGCCTGTTCGTACCTGTCAAACGGAATGAACTCGTAGAATATGCCGTTGTTGACAGTAAGCAACATGCCGTTTGCATCGTCCAAAGTGTCCTGGAAGGCAAAGTAGCCCTCAGAAGCATTGTAATTTTCCAGATAGTGCATCTTGTCCGAAGGAATGAGCCTGCGGTATATCTGGCGGTAGGGTTCAAAGCTTATGCCCCCGTGCATGAACAGTTCCATATCAGGCCATACTTCCAGAAGGTTGCCTTTGCCGGTGTATTCAAGTATCTTGTTCATAAGCACCAGGTTCCAGCTCGGAACGCCGGAGAAGTTGCTTACGTTTTTCTTTGTGCTTTCTTTGCATATCAAGTCCACCTTGGCAGCAAAATCGGCTACGAGGGCAGTCTGCTTAGACGGAGTGCGCAGCATTTCTACAATACGGGGGCTGTTGCGGAGCATTACGGCGGATAGGTCTCCGTCAAAGGTCTTGCCCTTGAGCAGCGATTTCAGCGAGTCTTGGTCCGACATTACGTCTGGTGCAACGCTTCCTCCCAGCGTCAGGGCGTACGAAGAAAATATGCGGCTGCTGGGGTTGAGGTTCACATAGTTGAAGAGCATCATCTTCATACCCTTGAAATGACTTCCGTAGAGCGAGTCTCTGGTAATCGGAATGAACTTGCTTTTGTCGGAAGACGTGCCGCTGCTTTTTGCAAACCAACGTACCTTCTGGTTCCACAGCACATAGTCTTGGCCCTGACGGATGCGGTTTATGTACGGAACCATGTCGTCATAGACTGAAAGTTTCACACGGCTCTGGAAATCGCTGAGATTCCTGATGCTGTCAAAGTTCCTCTCCTTTCCGAAGAGAGTCTGCCGTCCGCCCTTCATCAGGGTTTGGAAAACATTGTCCTGTAATTCCGTGGCATGAGTGAGGCTTCGGGCTACCTCTTTGAGGTAACCTCTGCCCCATGAAAGTGCGGCCCTGTTTATTAACCGTGCAAACTGTTTTCCCATGGTCCGGATCAGACGCTATTGTTCTTTGGATTGCGGCTCCGGCTGTCCGTCCTCCTTGCCGTCCCAGATACGGAGGGCCTTTTTAAGGACGGTGTCGTAGTCCAGCATGTGCCGCACACGAGGTGCCGAAAATGCATATTTCTGTACGATTTCTTCCTCTATGAGCGGCTGAATTTCATCGCGATGAAGATTAAGGGCTTCTTCCTTTGAGAGCTTTATCTTTAAGGAAAGCTGGTCGTATGCTTCCTTGTCCTTTTCATACATGTTCTCGGCCTTTGCTTCTTTGAGCATCTGGTCAAAAACCACTTCCGCCGAAGACCGCTGGTCAAAATTCCTCTCCGCCGCAAATTTTACAAAATCCTGCCACTGGGAGTCGGTCATACGGAAGGAGCCGAAGATGTCTATGTCGGAAGCCTGCTTTGCAGACGGGTCGGCTCCGGGGAAGAGGTCCTGGGCAGAATTCCGGGTGTAGAACTGTATGGCATATTCTTCCGGTATGCCGCTCAGGCTCAAGGCCAGTGTAGGGCGGCTGTAGTAACCGCTTCTGACCTCAAAATCGGGGGTGATGCCTCCTCCGTCATAGACCGTGCGCCCGTTCTTGGTCTTGAAGGCTTTCTTCAGCGAATCGGGAACGGTTCCCACGCTGCCGTCTGAATTGCGGTGAGCGTAGTCCAGTATCTGGATGCATCGGCCGCTCGGAGTATAATATTTGGCTATGGTCAGCTTAAGCTTGCCGCTGTAACCTACAGGCCTGAAGCTTTGTACTAGCCCCTTGCCGTAGGTGCGGGTTCCCATGACGGTAGCACGGTCAAGGTCCTGCAACGCTCCGGCAACTATCTCAGAAGATGATGCAGAGGATGAGTTTACAAGAACCAGCAGAGGAATGAGAGTGTCCACCGGCTCCTTGTCCGTTACGCAGTCAAAATTTGCTTCCGGACTTCTTCCCTTGGCACTGGCCACCAGCGTACCCTTAGGTACGAACAGCGATACGATGTCCGCCGCTTCGTCCATCAGTCCTCCGCCGTTGCCCCTCAGGTCAAGAACTATTCGCTGAGCTCCCTGTTCCCTGAGGCTTATCAGCGCTTTGCGTACATCCTCGCTGCCGTTCAGGGTAAAGCTGCTGACCTTGATGTATCCGGTAGGAACGTCAGTAAAGAACCCACCGGCATCCACACGCTCCGCTCCAGCACCTACCACCTCCGCCTCGGCATCCACCTCCACAGACTCAGCACCTACACCCTCCAAGCCAACACATAGCGCTCCTCCCACCTTCTTTGAATAAACAGAAGCACCCCTTACCTTCTCAACGTTCTGCGCGTTAACGGATGAAGGGGTTCTAAGCAGTCCGTAGTATGGAACATCAGAAGTATGGACCCTTTCTCTGACAACCGTTTTTTCAACAATTTCTCCAGTCCTGCCCTTCTTTATCACAAACTTGATTTTTGTACCCGGGTTGCCCCTCATCTTCTTACTGCAATCATCCACAGCAAGTTCAGAAATGTCTTCGCCATTTATCTTCATTATCACATCGCCCGGCTCAATGTTGAACTTCACTGCCGGAGACCCCTCGTAAGCCTGCACAATCATTACGCCCAGCGAGTCTTTGCGGATAGTAGCCCCAATACCGCCGTATGATGCGGTGGTTATCATTTCTATGGATTCCTGATTTTCCTCCGGAACATATTCGGTGTAAGGGTCTATAGACTCCAGCATGGCGTCTATGCCATAGTTGAGCAATTTTGTAAAGTTAATTGTATCAACATATTCCGTAGCCAAAGTCCGGAGAATATTGTATTGGATTTCAAGCCCCTGCGTCAGACGGAAATTACGGCTCTGAGCATTCGATTCCGATAGGCCGTAAGGCATGAGAAATATAACGGAAACCAGGGCCAAAACTTTTGAAACGGAAGACCGTCTTTTGTTAATGATCATATTCTTGTCTTTTTCGTATCCTTTTCAAAAATAGTAAACTTTTGTTATATTTGAGTATGTAAACCAAAAACCTTCAAAAAGCATTTATATGGAACTGATATTTGCTACAGGAAATCCCAACAAGCTAAAAGAAGCCTCAGCGATACTCGGCAAGAATGTAACACTAATTATGCCAAAGAAGTTAGGTTACAAAGGAGAAATACCGGAAACCGGACTGACCATAGACGACAACTCCAAAATGAAATGCCGGTTTATCTGGAACAAGTTCAACCGTACCTGCTTTGCCGATGATACCGCACTTGAAGTATATTCCCTCGGAGGTGCTCCCGGCGTATATTCCGCCCGCTACGCCTCCCTAGACCCTCCCACTCTAGACCTCTTCCCAGACCCCGCCATCCCAGCACTTTCCGCCGCCGACCATAACGACGCAGCCAACCGCGCCAAGCTCCTCTCTGAGCTGTATAAGGTGGACAAACGCAAGAAAAATATCCGCGCCGCCCGATTCCGTACGGTGATAACACTCATACATAAAGGAACCCTCTACACCTTTGAAGGAAAGCTGGAAGGAACAATTGCCGAAAAAGAAAGCGGCTTAGGAGGATTCGGGTACGACTCCATCTTCATACCCGAAGGTTGCAGCTGCACCTTTGCCGAAATGAGTGAAACACAGAAAAACGCAATGTCGCATAGAGGAATCGCAATGCGCAAACTCGCCAACTTCCTCAGCCGCCTTCAATAACCCCACCCCAACACCCTCAACCACCACCCCAATAATCCACCCACCTCAATCTCAATCCCGATACCACAACACCAACACCCCCACTCAACAACCCCAATAGTCCAACCGCCTCAATCTCAATCCCAATACCACAACCCCACCACCCTCAACCATCACCCTCAACCATCACCCTCAACTAACACCCTCAACTAACACCCCCAACTAACAACCCCACCCATCGCCCTCAACTAACACACCCAACCACCTAACGCCAAGCACTCAACAACCCCAATAATCCACCCACCTTGCTTTTTTTATATATTTATGTTATTCTAAAATTAAAGTTTATATTTGCATAAATTTTGAGTCATGATAGAACGTACCATGCGAGAGAAAATGCAGTATCTCTCAACTAAATACCCATTTGTTCTTGTCACTGGGCCAAGGCAGTCCGGTAAGTCCACCCTCGTGCGACACACGTTCCCGGAATATGCCTATGTTTCCTTGGAAGAGTCAGATAACCGTAGCTATGCGGAGGAAGACCCACGAGGTTTCATTTCCGAGTATCCTGACAAGACCATCATCGACGAAGTGCAGCGTGTCCCTAAACTGTTGTCCTATCTTCAGACTCATACAGATTTGGCCGGAAAAAACGGCATGTACATCCTCACGGGTTCACAGAACTTCCAGCTTCTATCCTATGTTGACCAGTCCCTCGCAGGCCGGGTTGCGGTGCTTACGCTTCTTCCTTTCTCCCATGTGGAGATGCGGGGTGGAGGTATTCTCCCACAGAGCATAGACGAAGAAATCTTTAATGGTTGCTACCCTCGACTTTATGATAACGATCTGTCTGCCAATGACTACTATCCAAGCTATATCGACACATATGTGGATAGGGATGTGCGGACTGTAAAGGATATCGGTCACCTGTCCGGATTCGTAAAACTCATAAAGTTGTGTGCCGGGCGGATTGGCCAGCTGCTCAACATGTCTTCACTTGCAACGGAATGTGGGGTCAGCATTCCCACCATCAACTCTTGGATTTCCGTCTTGCAGTCCAGTTATATCATCTATCTGCTGCAACCAGACTACCGCAATTTCTCAAAGCGACTCGTCAAGACCCCAAAAATGTATTTCTACGACACTGGGCTGGCGTGTTCCCTCCTCGAAATTAAGCAAGCCTCGCAAGTATCCACCCACTACCTTAGGGGAGGGCTTTTTGAGAATATGGTTATCAATGAATTCATGAAGCGCAGCTTCAATGCAGGAGACCGCCCGTCATTCACATTCTGGAGAGATTCAAACGGAAACGAAGTTGACCTACTGATGAATGAAGGCGAACATGTCGAAGCTGTTGAAATCAAGTCCGGACAAACCTTTGGCTCAGATTATTTCAAAAATCTGAAGTATTGGGGCGGCCTATCAGGTGAAGACAAAAACCACAGACGAGTCGTCTATGGTGGAAGCCAGCATAGAAACACATCTGAAGGAGAACTTGTTCCTTGGAGTATGTTATAACTGGAGTCTCCGATGACCCCCCCCAAAAAAAAATAAACAAACTTCAACCACCACACCACCGCCCAGCACTCAACAACCCCAACAACCTCAACACCTCAATCTCAATCCCAATACCACCACACCACCACACCAACACCCCCAACCACCCAACGCCAAGCACTCAACAACCCCAACATCAACACCAGCTACCCCAACCACCAACAACCTCAACACCAACACCAACACCATCACCATCACCAGCTACCCCAACCACCAACCACCAACCACCAACCACCAACCACCTCAACACCAACCTCAACACCAACCCCCAACCCCATCACTTCCAATGCTTTCAAAGACCCGCATCATAGTCCTGCACACAGTCAAACATTCAGACTCCGGAATGGTCGTCCAGTGCTATTCAGACACCCAGGGCCGCTCCGCATACTACTTCTTTGCCTCCAGCAAACATTCACGTTCAGCTATGATGTTCCCTCTCAGCATCTTGGACGTTGTGCTGTTCAGCCGTCACCAGGCTGGATCTATGCCTGTCATCAAGGAAGCCGTGCAAGTTTCAGCATCAAGCGGCATCAAGTCCGATGTCCGGAAAGGAGCCATAGCCCTTTTCGTGAGTGAACTTCTCCTGAAGACAGTCAAGGAAACCGGGCCCGACCCGTCAATGTTCTCTTTCTTGTCAAACTCCGTTCTGCTACTGGATGCTATGGACGAAGGCGTTGAGAACTTCCATCTGCACTTTGCCGTAAACCTGTGCAAAGTTCTGGGATATATGCCGGACGACAATTATTCAGAAACAACACCCCACTTCAACTTTGCCAGCGGGTCGTTCACCGCAGACTACACCGAGAGCCTCTGCTTCCGGCCGGAGGAGTCGGAGCTTCTGCACCAGATACTTTCCACACCGCTGACATTGCTTCCTCAAATCAAATGCAGCGGCCAGATGCGAAACCGTTTCTTGAGCAAGATCATAGAATACCTTTCCTTCCATGTATCCATACGCACAGAACTAAAATCCCTGTCCGTCCTCCGCGAACTCTTTGCCTAATTCCTCCAGCAAACGGCAGATCGGAAGAGCACACGTCTGAACTCCAGTC
>CALBPX010000007.1 GCA_937899055.1 uncultured Bacteroidales bacterium | reverse complement strand
AGTATCGGGTCATAATGTCCTCCGGGGTTCCAGTCCAGAGTTACGCTCACGCCAACCAACGGGGCGTCTGTAGATATTACTCCATTATCAAAAGCTCTTGCCTTTACAATCTCCAGCTGGCCTGCCCTGAGGGGTTTCTTTACGCTCAGCACGCTGCGTGTAACAGTGCCGTCCGGGAGCTTTGCATAGCAATGCCATTCCCAAAGGGCTTCCGAACTGCCCACGCTTACGAACGGATCTGAGGTTTCTATTACAACGCGGCTTCCGGGGGTGTCTTTGCTCGGAAAGTTTACGCTGGCAAAGCAACGCTGGCTTCCGCCCGTAACATTGAGTTCGTCGTTCTTTACTATGGGGAATGTTGACGGATAGTTGAATACGCTGTCGGCCAGCATGAACCCTGTTGCAAATCCGGTAGAGAACACCTTGATTTCCTTGATGTTGCTTCCGGTTGTATCTATCACCAGAGCCGTTGCGCTGTTTGTCATGTTCAGGGTTACTGAAAAGACCTGCTCCTTTACTCCTGCCTGAATGTCCATTTCTTTCAGGCGGCCTGCAAACAAGCCCGTCTTGTGGGTTCCTACGGAGTCTGATGCTCCGGCATAGGACTTCATTGCAGAACTGTTTACCAAAGCAGAGGTACCGTTGGATGTCTGCTCAAAACAGGCCTTGTGGCCGTAGCCTGCATCCTGAATGGTTACAACTCCGTTGCCCTGGATGTTTGCGGCTGCGTTGTGCATGTAGTTCTGTGCAGGCAGATGCAGCGTGTAGCTGGTCTGCGATGCGTTCATTACCTCGCTCTCGTGGTGGAGGAGCGGATTCTCCCCCACCATGTCGTAGAACGAGAGATCAAGATCGCGAGCATAGTCCGTAAAGATGTCTTTAAGATAACCTTCCAGTGCGGTGCGGACATAGCTGTCTTCCGCCTGGTCCAGTTCGGTTGCCATTTCTGTCTGGATGTTGGTTACGAGCCTGAGTTCGTATGTAATGGCAATTTCTGCCGCACAGTTGTCCAGATTGTCGTCTATCCAGTCCTTGCACCCTGTCAGAACAGACAGGATGCAGGAAAGGACGGCTATAAGGCTATATCTTGCAATCTTCATGGAATTTGCTCACAATTTGTTGTTTATACTTAAGCAGTTCTGGTATTATTCACCAAGTACGATGTTGTCAAATACAAGACCGGTGCTCCAGGCGAGATCTACGCTGAGTCCGAGAGAAATCTGGGTAGATCTCAAGTCAGGAACTGTTACATAAGCGTGCTGCAGACTTGTTGCATTGATAACAAAGTTGGCAGTTGTCATATAGTCCTGGATGAATACACGGGTCGCCTGTATTGTGCTTCCGTCTGCATTGTAAGGAGGAAGAGCATAGTCTGTTGGCCAGGTAATGGCGGCTAAGCCGGTGGCTGTAGGGTCCAGCTTTCCAACAATGTAGAAAGTACCGCCGGCACGTACAAGGTTTGCCTCACCCCAGAAATCTTTTCCTGTAGCGTTGGTGAACTCGAGAGCTACATAGACAGCGTTCTGATCGGCAGCGTCTGTATAGTTGTCAAATACGAGAGTGTAGTTCTCGCTGCCAGAAGGAGTAGGGATAGCTGCACCAACTATATTCTTGTCATAAATAACATGATTAAAGGCATTGTCCTTTGAAATATAGTTCCAGCCAACTGTCTTGGTCTGGCCACCGATAAGAATACCAGTAAGGGTAAACTGGCCTGCTGTAGCAGCAAACTTGTTGTTCTCTTCAGTAGCACCGGTACGGGAAAACTGAATGTAAGCATTGTTGTCTTCAAGCTGTGTAACGCCTTCAGCAAAGGCTACTGAGCTCTTAAGAAGGGATGTACCATAGTTGATGTTCTGTCCCATAGCCACGCTACGGGTTGTAGAAAGGACATGCTTTCCAATGGTGCTCCAGTCTTCTGTCCAAGAACCGTCTGCAAGCCAGTTGTCAGAACCGTCTGGATAGTCTGCTGTTGCGTGAGTAGTGTTTGAAACTCTGATTGCGCTGTTGCCGAAGTAGCAGAGTTCAGCAGGGTAGGTATAATTGTTGACACTGTGAGTAACGCCGGCAACTCCACTGTGAATGTCAGTGACATAAGACCAGGTAGCAACTGGAGCTTCCTGCTGAATTGTAACCTGAAGCTGGGCTGCTCCCATGGGAAGTCCTGGAACCACTACAGGGAAGTCTGCAACTTCATTGGTAATGTCTGAATAGGTCATACCTGCATTCTCCTTTAGGGTACTGATAGCGTTGGCTGAAACTCCATTGGCTGTGAATTCACGAATCTTCAGGCGGATTGCAATTCCCACCTGCTTTGCAACATATTCCTGATATGAAACAGGATTAGCCTCTGCAACCTTGTCAATTACAGCATAAAGGTCTGTCAAAGTCTTAGTAACAGAAGGGCCGCTACCGGCTCTTACCTCGTCGCCATATACAGTGTTGAAGGTTACAAATGCGTCCCCAAGGATTTCTCCAAGAGCGCACATAGGAAGAGAGGGATCCAGAGGGGCTACTGTTTTTTGAGTAAGCACACCACTGGTAGAAACATCTACAAAGTCGCTCCATTTAAGATCGATGGCGTTTGCATTTGTTGTACCATCACCGCCAGCAGAGACTTCCCAGGTGCATGTTCCTGCATCTGCGTGGAAAGAAGCCTGAGCGATGTGATTGAGAATGGTTGCAATCATCTCCTGATAATGAGCCAACTGGGTTGCCTGGGTAGAACCGACGTCAACTCTTGGAACAAGGGAGAAAGCGTGGTTTGAGATATCTGCATTGGAAGCAGCGAAAGTGATGAGACCCTGCTGATCGTCTGTGCCTGACTTGATAGCCTTGCCCCAGAACATCAGAGCGTTAGTCTCTACTGGAAGACTAAGCTCAATCACACGCCTTGATTTTGGACTTCCGTCCGGATCAAGTTCACCTGCTCCCAGAACCTTGCCAAGCTGAAAAGGCTTGTCTGCTTCTTCTGCTGCTGCTACATGCTTTCCATCATTTGGCGTACCAAGCTTGTAAGCAAAGAGGTGAGCGTTGTCAATACCGCGGAAATCCTCACTAGTTGTTGCCTGAGTATTTGCGGCAGTCATTTTAGTAACAGGTGTGTTACCTGTAGAAACATTGAAAACGAAGTTGGCGTTAACCGAATTCGTCTCCTTGTTGAAGTTCGGGTTGTCCTCAGGAGTGGTGTCACTCTTTGAACAAGACATTGTTACCATAGCAAGTGCTGCTATGGCCAGTGTCGCAAATTTGAAAACAGTTTTCATTGTTGTGCTGTTTGAATTTTGTTGATTATTAATAGTTTATGTTGATAATTCCGTTGTTTTGGTTTTT
>CALBPX010000006.1 GCA_937899055.1 uncultured Bacteroidales bacterium | reverse complement strand
CTCGTGACGCTCACCGAGCGGCTGAAGATCGAAAAGCGCGACGGCGCGGCCGCGTTCACCGAGGATGACGGCGCGACGTATACGCCGCTTGCCTTGGACACGCTCGTTTCGATGAACCTGTTCGGGCTGCAGAGAAGCGTTTTGGATGAGTTCGAAGCGAGATTCCCGGCGTTCCTCGACGAGAATCTGCCCAAAAATCCGATGAAGTGCGAATATCTGCTGCCGCGCGTGCTCGATACGCTGATGCAGGAGGGCAAGATCAGCATTGAAGTGCTTGAAACCTCCGCGCGCTGGCACGGCATCACGAACCGCCCCGACCTGCCGATTCTCAAGGAAGCGATCCGAAAGATGAAGGACGAGGGACAGTATCCCGACGAGCTCTGGAAGTGATCCGAATGCGCACGATCCGTATTCTTCCGCTGCTTCTTTGCCTGCTGCTGCTTGCGTGCAGCGCCAATACGCAGAAAACGGACGAAGCCGCGCCGACGGCAAATGCCGAACAGGGTATGGACGACACCGCGATCAGCGCGGACGACGTGGTTCTCACGGTCGGCTCCGAGCCGGTCTATGCGGTCGTTTACCGCTATCATCTTGCCGAACGTCTCCGTGCCATCGAGCAGCACGGGCTGTATGACCGCGAGAAGTATCTTGCATACGTTTCCAACCCGAACTTCTCCTACGTGTACGCGTATTACGATACGCATACGGAGGAGGGCATGCGCGCGCTTGCGAGCGACGTTTTAACCGAGCTTGCGCTGGAAGCGGCGGCGATCGACGCCGGGACGAAAGCGGGATATCAGATTACCGCGCAGGAGCAGACGTATCTGTATCAGGCAAAGGACAATGCGCTAAACGTGCTCGACGATCAGCTCAAAGCGTACGGCGGCACGTACGAATCGAGGGAAGCGTTCTATGCGGAAACCGGTTTTACCGAGGACCGGTTCGTCGAAATGTACGAGCGCAACATGAAAGCGGGCGTTCTCTATGAACGGCTGCTGGACGACTACAAGGCGTCGCATACGCTGACAGAGGACGAGATTCAGGCGGGCTACGAGCGGGTCGTCAACGAGACGTTCCGGGATCGCTATACGGACGGCATATATTCGCAGTATCTGTCCTTTTATCTGTCCGGCGCGCGTTCGTTCCCATCGCTGTACGTGCCCGACGACGCGATCTTCGTGCGGCTGTTCGTGAATACAGACCCGACCGATGCGGAAAAAGCCTCGATTCAGGCGCAGGCGGAAGCGGACTTTAACGCGTTGTACAACAGTACGGAAAACGAATTCACCGCACAGGGAACGGCGGGCGATCTTGCAATCGCACCGAACGATTCGCTGGCAGACGGACTGTACGACGCCGCAAAGGACGTTCCAAAAGAGGGCGACCGGCTGATTCTGTTGGGCGGCGACAACTACCGCATAGGCATGGGTGGCGGAGCCGTAAGCAGCGTAAATACAGGCCAGTATGGAAATGCCATAGAACTCAATGCCATACAGAGGGCCAATGCCGAAATGCAGAAGAGAGACTACAACGCCATACGGGCCCTTGCCGAAATGGACCGCAACCCCATTGTTTCTGTTCACGACCACGGAGCCGGCGGACATCTGAACTGCCTGAGCGAACTGGTAGAAGAAACCGGCGGCAAGGTAGATATAAGCAAACTCCCGGTAGGCGACCCTACCCTCAGCCTCAAGGAGATAATAGGAAACGAAAGTCAGGAGCGTATGGGCCTTGCTCTCAAGAAAAAAGACGTGGCTCTCCTGAAGAGAATCGCCGAGAGAGAAAGGGCACCGTTCTATGAAATCGGAGAGGTTACTTCCGACGGCAGGTTTATCCTCCGCGATGAAAAATCGGGTCAGACAGCCATAGACCTTCAGATGAGCGATATGTTTGGCAGCGCTCCAAAGACGGTTATGGATGGAAAGACTCTGGACTACAAGTTTAATCCGCTGAAATTCAGCCCAAAGAACTTTACCGAATATCTGGAGCAGGTGCTTGCCCTGGAAAGCGTGGGCTGCAAAGACTGGCTGACTAACAAGGTTGACCGCTCGGTTACCGGACTTATAGCCCTGCAACAATGCTGCGGCAAAATTCAGCTGCCGCTCAACAACCTGGCTGTTACCGCCATAGGCTACGACAACAAGGAAGGTATTGCAACATCCATCGGACACGCTCCTGTGGCCGGCCTGATAGATTCAGCAGCCGGAAGCCGCTTATCCATTGCCGAGGCTCTTACAAACATCGTATGGACTCCGCTCAAAGGCGGTCTCAACGGAGTTTCGCTTTCTGCAAACTGGATGTGGCCCAGCCGTAATCCGGGCGAGGATTCAAGGCTGTACAGGGCGGTCGAGGCCGTCAGCAATTTTGCCATCAGCCTGGGTATCAACATTCCTACCGGCAAAGACTCCATGAGCATGACCCAGACCTATCCGGACGGCAGCAAGGTTCTTGCCCCCGGAACGGTAATCATTTCAGCTGCAGCTCCGGCAGATGATGTTTCAAACACGGTAACCCCTGTGCTTAAGAATGTTGCCAAAAGCAGCATAATATACATTCCGTTCTCAAAGGGCAGGAATGAACTCGGCGGCAGTGCCTTTGCCCAGGCCCTCGGGCAGATTGGAAACAAGGCCCCGGACATAGACGACCCTGCATATTTCAGCCTGTGTTTTAACGCCATACAGGCTATGGTGAGAAAAAGACTCATACTTGCAGGCCATGATATTTCGGCTGGCGGAATGATAACCTCTCTTCTGGAAATGTGCTTTGCAAACCAGGAGGGCTCTCTGGAGATATTTGGAGCAACCCTTCCCATTACGGAGTTTTTCTTCAGCGAAAAGCCCGGCGTGCTGATTCAGGTTGCAGACCGCCACCTCAAGGAGGTTGAAGCCCTTCTTGCAGATTTTGCAGATGAGGATCATCCTGAGGGAGTTACAATGATGCGTCTGGGCCGTTACATCCCCAACCGCAAGGGCGGCCCCCGTAAGCGTTACCTTAAGATACTGGGTATCTTCAAGATAGATATAGACCGGATGAGAGACATCTGGTATCGGCCTTCTTACAATATGGAACTAAGGCAGACAAGTTCCGCCTGCGCCCGCCAGAGAAAAGCCAACTACAGACAGCAGCCTCTTGAATTCAAGTTCCCAAAGGGCTTCAGCGGACATCTGCCGGAACCTCAAGCCGGACGAGAAAACGCCCCCGTTGCAGCAATCATACGCGAAAAAGGCAGCAACGGCGACCGTGAGATGGCATGGTGCCTCCATATTGCCGGCTTCAGGGTAAAGGATGTCCACATGACGGACCTTACCACCGGCCGCGAAAACTTGAAGGATGTGCAGATGATTGTCTTTGTGGGCGGGTTCTCCAACGCCGACACTCTGGGCAGTGCCAAGGGCTGGGCCGGAGCCTTCCTTCATAACAGCAAGGCCAAGAAGGCTTTGGACGATTTCTACGCCAGAAAAGACACGCTGAGCCTTGGCATCTGCAACGGCTGCCAGCTCATGGCTGAACTCGGGCTGATTACTCCGCAGGACAGGTCCAAGTCTCCCAAGCTGGCAGGCAACCTCTCGGGCAAGTTCGAGAGTGCCTTTGTGGGAGTTAAGGTTCCACGCAGCAGTTCCATACTGCTCAACGGTCTGCAAGGCAGCAAGTTGGGCATCTGGGTAGCGCACGGCGAAGGCCGCTTCGTCTTCCCTGAGGGCAACCTCCCAAAAGGCGGAAAGACAAAAGACATGCAGGTAGCACTCAGATATTCTTACGACAAGTATCCCGGCAATCCTAACGGCTCCCCTATGGGAATTGCAGGAGTCTGCTCCCCGGACGGAAGGCACCTTGCCATGATGCCGCATCCGGAGCGTTGCCTAAGGCCCTGGAACTGGGCTCTTTACCCCAGCAACAGAAAAGATGCGGACCAAGTTACTCCATGGCTTATGATGTTCACTGCCGCCGCCATCTGGTGCAAAAATAATTGCTGAAGCAGGTCAAATCGCTGAGAAAATAAGTAACTTTACACACAATCGCTTACAAAAAACACATTAATATGAGAGATTCCAGGTCAGACAAGAGAAAAGCCACCTCTGCCAAGAGTTCTAAGAACGCAAGGTCCAAGAGTAAGAAAATAAGTGGTCTTGAGGATGTTATAAAGGTCAAGACCAAACAGCCCAAAATCTTTGTGCTAGACACCAACGTTCTTCTTCACGATTGGAGAAGCATATTCAAGTTCCAGGAGAACGACCTTGTAATTCCGCTTGCCGTTGTAGAGGAGCTCGACAAATTCAAGAAAGGCGACGGCACCATCAACTACAATGCCCGCGAGTTTGTCCGCAAGGCAGATGAGATTTCTGAGCAGAGGCTCTACGACCCGGAAAACGGATATTCCCTTGGGCCCGGCATGGGAACCATAAAGATATCGCTGAACCGCCCGTTCCCTGAGGAACTTAAAGACTGCTTTGCCAACGATGTTCCAGACCACCGGATTCTGGCCACTGCAATCTGGTACAAGAAACAGTTCCCAGACCGCACCGTATGCCTTGTTACCAAGGATGTCAACCTCCGCCTCAAGGCCAAGGCCCTGGGAATGTTCACTCAGGACTACCTGAACGACCATATCCGCGAGGAGCGTTTTTCTCAGGACTATGACCGTGTAATTCAGCTTGCAAATGTTCCGCTTAAGGCTATCAACGCCCTGCTCAGCGGAGAAGCGGTTGACTACAAAGAGCTTACAATCAAGCAGAAACCGGCCTTCAACCAGCTCTACAGAATTCCCACCAAGCATGTTGAGGTAGATACCAGTGAAGGCGAAGACGAGTTCCTGGATCTCAACGGCCAGGACCGTGAACCCATCCGCAACAACATCCTCCTTGCCCGTTTCGACTCCCGCAGCGGCAAGGTGGTAAGAGTTCTCCCTTCCACCCAGTATGGCATATCGCCGAGGAACGAAGAACAGGTGTTTGCTATGGATGCCGTAATGAACAAAGATGTTGAACTTGTGTCTCTTACAGGAACTGCCGGCACCGGAAAGACTCTCATTGCCGTAGCCGCCGCCCTTGCCCAGGCAGACTATTACGAGCAGATTCTCATAGCCCGCCCCGTAATTACGCTTCAAAACGAAGAGCTCGGCTTCCTTCCAGGTTCGGTTGACGACAAGCTTGCACCATTCATGCAACCGCTCTACGACAACATTGCGGTCATCAAGAAAAACTTTGGCATCTCATCCAAGGAAAACATCAAGATTGAGGAAATGCTGCGCACTAAAAAGCTTGAAATTGAGCCGCTTGCCTATATCAGAGGAAGGTCTCTCCAGAAAACTTTCTTTATCATCGATGAGGCACAGAACCTGACTCCTCACGAGGTCAAGACCATCATCACCCGTGCCGCCGAGGGCACCAAGATTGTCTTCACCGGCGATGTTCAGCAGATAGACCAGCCATATCTTGACAAATACTCCAACGGCCTCACCCACATCAGCGACAAGCTCTACGGCGAAAAGCTCTTTGAACACGTGAACCTGATTATGGGAGAACGCAGCCGCCTGTCCGAACTAGCCGGCAAGAAGCTCTGATGGATTTTCTCGGCAGTTGCTCTTTCTTGCAGTTCGCCGCTTTCATAAATATTCTTTAGGTGAAGGCCGATTGTCCGTCGTCAAACCAA
>CALBPX010000005.1 GCA_937899055.1 uncultured Bacteroidales bacterium | reverse complement strand
GTGATCCAATCCTTGGAAAACAAAGAAAGACAGATATGGCAGGAAAAATCACATCCATGAGCAAGATCAAACAGGTCTTATTGATGCACCGCAACGGCATGTCCAACAGGGCGATAGCGAAAGCGGCCGAGCTTGACAAGTGCACGGTTAATGAGTACATACGTAAAATCAAGGCGGATCCTTTGAGTCTGGAGGCTCTCCTAAGCCTGGAGGAGCCGGAACTCGAAGCCCGCATGTTCGCCGGCAATCCGGCGTACACGGATGAGCGGATGAAGGACTTCCTGGACAAGCTTCCGTACTTCCGTGAACAGCTTGAAGACAAGCATGTGACACGGCTTCTCCTGTGGGAAGAGTACCGCAGGGAGAACCCTGACGGGTACGGGAAGAGCCAGTTCTTCTTCCATCTCAAGCAGAACCTGGTAGCGCAGAAACCGGTAGGCGTACTACGTAGCATGTACAATCCGGGCGAGATCCTGATGATTGACTTTGCCGGAGACAAACTCTCATACATTGACACGCAGACAGGTGAAAAAGTCCATGTGGAAGTGTTCGTGGGCACGATGCCGTTCAGCGGCTTCACCTTTGCCATCGCTGTTCCGTCGCAACAGGTGGAGGACTTTGCCTATGCGCTAAGGATGTGCATTGAAGCACTTGGAGGTGTCCCGCGTGTGGTTATCCCGGACAATCTCAAATCTGCCGTCATAAAGGCGGACAGATGGAATCCGAAGTTGAATAAGGCGCTCATAGACATGGGCAATCACTACGGCTTCGTGACCCTTCCGGCCAGGGCTGGGAGGCCTAAGGATAAGGCCCCTGTGGAGAGTGATGTGAATCGCATCTATCAACGCGTGTATGCCAAACTGCGCAAGCGGGTCTTCTACTCCCTGATGGAGTTGAACCAGGCCATATTCGATCTTGTCTGCGCCCACAACCAGACCCGTATGCAGGAGCATCCATACACCCGCGAGGAGCGCTTCCACGCCATGGAGCGGGGCGAACTTCTGCCGCTGCCGGAACACATCTACGAGGTCAAATACACACATACAGTCACGGTGGACCCCAAGGGAGAGGTCAGGCTGTCGGATGACGACCATTACTACACGGTTCCTTGCGCCCACATAAACCGCAAGGCGCAGCTCATATACACAAGGTCATCCGTGAAGGTCTATGTGGATAACAAGTGCGTCGCCTCTCATGTCCGCGACCGGGCCCCTGGAGAGCACACACAGGTGAAAGAGCACCTTAGTCCGGAACTTCAAGCCATGATGAGCCGTTCGCCCGAATATTACTGCCAGCGTGCGCAGGAGGAGAAATCTCCCGAGCTGGAGACCTTCATCCAAAACCTGTTCATGAACCGCAAATACGGTGTCACAGATGCCATATGCTACAACCTTTGCGACTTCCTTTTCCATCTTAAGCGGAAGACTCCGGAGGACGCTTTCAGCAAGACCGTCAGAATATGCGCAGAGAACCACATCTTCTCCAAGGATGACATCCTCACGATGTCCAAGATAGTGCAGCAATCCAGTAAAGACCTGGATGCCGAGTCGTGGGACGTAGTTCCCAATAATCACGAGAATACCAGAGGGGCAGCCTCTTATCAATAATCATCACACTATGGAAGTACCCATAACAGCGGCCTTGAAGGCCCTTAAAATGCCAGGAATGGCTGAAAGCTATCGGGTGATGGAGGAAACCCATCAACTCGACAAACTGACCGCGCGGGAAGCCATGCCGCTTCTTTTGCAGGCGGAAATGGACAGCCGGGAGTCCAATCGTATTGCCAAACTCATCAAGGGTGCCGGCTTCAGGTTGACGGCCACCATCGAGGAGTTGGACATTGACGCCGCCCGTGGAGTGCCCGCGGATCTTATCACCCAACTCGGAACCGGCGAATACATCCGCCAAGGTGGCACCGTCATCATCAGCGGTCCGGCCGGTACCGGTAAAACCTATCTTGCCAATGCCCTTGGAGAAAAGGCTTGCAGGCAGGGCAAGAGGGCCGTTTACTTCACTATGCAGCGCCTGTCGGATCAGATGAGGGTGGCCAGGCTGGAAGGGAAAGAACTCAAGTTCTTTGAAAAACTTACCCGCTACGACCTCGTCATCCTTGATGACTTTGGAATGAAACCCATTGAGGGACAGTTCCAGAACGACTTTGAGCAGATCCTTGATGACCGCTACAACAAAAAGGCCCTTATCATTGCCAGCCAGCTGCCCGTCTCTGACTGGTACGGCCTCTTCAAAAACGAACTGATTGCGGAAGCATGCCTGGACAGAATCGTCCACAAAGCAATACGCTTCCAACTAAAAGGTGAGAGTCTAAGAAAAAAGTATTAACTTCGCAGCAGAATGTCTGTCTTACCCACAAAAAAGTGAACGGGTATCACCGGAACACTGAACGGGTATCGTCCGGAATACATAATTTCCGCCTTTACTGTGCTTCAATATGTCAACTACATCAATCATCGAGAAATCAGTCAAGTTAAATATGCACTATTTTAATTCAACCAACGAGTATTAAGTTTAATCATTAATATAGTGCTCCTTTGTGTGATTTATGGTTGATAAATGGCATTGATTTATTTTGTAAATTTGGGCTTGAATAAACATTTGTTATGCTGATAGTAATTGAAGGACTTGACGGTGCCGGCAAGAGCACCCAGGTCAAAAAGCTCAGGGAATATATCGTTGAAAAAGGATATGATCTGGAATATCTCCATTTCCCAAGGTATGAGGCTCCTCTTTACGGAGACTTGATAGGGGAGTTCCTGAGAGGAGATTTCGGAGATTTGAACCAGGTGCATCCCAAGTTGGTGGCACTTCTGTATGCACTTGACAGACAGGACGCTGCGGTATCGCTGAGAAAAGCCCTGAAAGAAGGAAAGACTGTTCTTCTGGACCGCTACGTTTATTCCAACATTGCATATCAGTGTTCCAAGATCAAAGACAGGGAAGAGAGAGAAAAACTCCGCAACTGGATATTTGAGACCGAGTATGAGTTTTACGGGATTCCCAGGCCGGATGTGAACATTTACCTGAATGTGCCGCTGGACTTTGTAGCTTCACGTCTGGCTTCTTCGCGCAGTCAGGACTCCGACCGCGGCTACCTGAACGGGCAGCGCGACATTCACGAAGAAAGAATCAGCTTTCAGGAGGGGGTACGGAAGATGTATCTGGAAGAATGTGAAAGAGACCCAGACTTCCAGAAGGTTGAATGTATGGCCGAGGACGGCTCCATGCTCCCTCCGGATGAGATATTCGATCGTATAAAGGAAAAGCTTCCTTTATAGTGTTGTAAATCAGGAGTCTATAGAGAACGGTGGTAGCTGCGGCAATATAGATGAATTAGAGAATAAGCTGAAAATGAGGGTATTGAGAGTTACAGCCCGGTACATTGTAGGAATAGTGTTCATTGCCTCAGGATTCCTGAAGGGAGTGGATCCTGTTGGAACCGCCCTCAAGGTAAAGGAATATCTGTACGCCTTTCTGGGTATGGATGCCGGCAGGTGGGCTGTGTGGCTGGGAATAGGGTTGTGCGTCGTGGAATTCCTCACCGGAGTCTGCATCCTCAAAGTCATAAAGTTCAGGTTCTTTTCAGCTGTAGCTGTTTTAATGACGCTCTTTTTTGCGGCGGTAACTCTGTATTCTGCCGTAAGCGGGAAAGTGAGTGACTGCGGCTGCTTCGGCGATGTGCTTCACCTTGATCCCTGGCCCTCTTTCTACAAGAACCTGGTGCTGCTTTCTCTCTCCGTTTTCCTTTATTCTCAGCGATTCAGGTCTCGTCCGATAGCATCCTCATTCTGGGAATGGGCCTTCCTTGTGGGATATACGGCCCTGATTGTGGGAGTGAGCGTGTATTCCATGCGGAATCTTCCTCCGGCCGACCTTTCCGACTTCCGCCCCGGAAGAGACCTTTTCAGCGGCGACTCCACAACCAGAGTCAGATACAAGACGGAAATCCTCTATTCCAAGAACGGCGTTACCAGAAAGTTTGGCCTGAACAACCTGCCGGATTCCAGCTGGCAATATGTAGAAACAATATCCACCGTAGTTGAAGGTAGCGAAAAGATAGCCAAGCAGATGCCGTTCCTGCTGAAAGACGCTTCAGGCGAAGATGTTACGCAGTCTGTCCTGAAGACCGAAGGCCCGTTGGTCTTCATCTCCTTCTACGATGCCGCCGGCGTAACAGACGAGGACCTTGGCAAGCTGAAAAATCTCGGCGACTCCATTAACCAGCCAGGCTCCCTGGGATTGATTGATGCCTTTTCTTCATCTTGTCCGGCAGCCAAGGTCTATGTGCTTAGCGCAATGACTCCTGAAGAAACCGCATATTGCCTGAAGCCAATTTCAGACGCAATTGAAAAGGAAGACATTTCAGATGTTTTCTCCGCTTCATACGGAGAAAGGAACTTGCCTTTCAAGGTAGTTTACGGAGACTTCAAGACGGTGGTAACCTTCAACCGCTCCAACGGCGGAGCTACCTATGTGAACCAAGGCCTGATAGTCAAGAAGTGGAGTGCGGCAAAGTACAGCAACAAGAAAATAAAAGAGACCATATCCAGGAACCCTACAGCCATGACTGCCGGAAGTGCAGAGCATTCAAGACTGTTCCTGATAATCTCCATCGCGATAATAGTGGGCATGGTCTTGATAATCCGATTCATTTCCAAGGCCCTCTACAAAACAGTAAGGCATACCGTGGAACGCATGGAGGAAATCGGTGAATGACCGATAGATAGGTGAATGGTAATATATTAGGTGAATGATAGATAAATCGGTGAATGACAGATTAATAAAAAGTGATGGATCTATGAAGAAACTGTTGATAAGTATCCTCAGCCTGGGACTCTGTGTCCTTATGCTTGCGGGCTGCGGTGCTGCCGGAAAGACTGAAAAAGTCACCAACAGGTATCAGGCCTATGCCCTGAATGGATACGACCGTGCAGGGTTTGAGGTTAAGACAAGTTACGCTTTCGTTGACAAAGGCCTTGCTTTTGTCAGCTACCATTACAATGATCTTTTCGGCTCTCCCCAGGATATTTCCATCATTGAGATAGATCCCCGAAAATACCGTTTCAGCGTCTTGGACCACAAAAGCCTGAAAAGGACTTCCGAGGCTGCCGCCGAGGCAGGAGCCGTTGCTGCCATAAACGGAACCTTCTACAATATGAAGCAGGGTGGCAGCGTATGCTATCTCCAGATAGACGGGGCAGTTTCAGATACCACCAAAGGCAGCAATATGCAGCTGAGGGCCAACGGAGCCGTTGTCATCAGGAACGGCAAGCTGAGCGTAGAGCCCTGGAATCAGGAGAAGGAACAAACCTTCCGCTCCAAATACCTTCCTTCAAGCCAGTCGCACAACTCGCAGTCAGCCAGGTCGCACAACTCTCAGTCAGCCGCTTCCGCCACAAAGTCTGCTGCTGGCGACCGTGTCTCAGTTATGGCAACTATGCCATTGCTCGTTCAAGACGGACATCCTGTTGAGATTCTCTTGAACAAAGGCTTTTCAGACAAGCGCCATCCCCGTAGCGTCATATTCGAGAAAGACGGGAGAGTCTGTCTGATGGTCATAGACGGACGCAGCAAGGGCAATGCTTCCGGCATGACCCTGGACGAAGTTCAGACATATATTCTTTCCATTGATGGCGGCAAAGGCTGCACCTCGGCGGTGAACCTCGACGGCGGCGGCTCCTCCACCCTATGGATCAGCACATCCGCATTTTCATCCCAGCCGGGAACTTTATCCTTTGATTCAAGCAGTCCTACCCAGTTTAGCGATACAGGAGTGCTCAACCATCCGTCCGACAACGGCAAGTTTGACCATAAAGGAGAACGCAGCGTAGCCAACTCCATCATCGTCCTAAGAAAATAGCCCTGCCGCTTAAATCGTTGATAATGAGTTGAATATTAAAAGTCCTTACCTTGTTTTTGTTAGAAGGACTTTTAATAAATCGCTGAGAATTAGCATTGTAGGGGGCAGGTGTTTTTATGTTCAAAGAAAAAAGTTACCTTTGCCAGCAAGAAAAGGACTCATGATTTTGAGTTCTTGTAATAAGAGTATAAACGATTAATGGAGGGGGCGATATGAAGGGCTTTATATCCAGGAAACTGTTCTTTGATGACAATCTCGAACACGGCCAAGCAGGCAACAATCTCGAACACGGCCAAGAAGGCAATAATCTCGAACATTGCCAAGAAGACAACAATCTCGAACACGGCCAAGAAGACAATAATCTAGAATACCGTCAAGAAGAGACTCAGTCTCATTTCTCCGAATCAGCTAGATCTCATTCCAGCTTTTCGGCCAGAAGTTATTCCAGATTCTCGGCCAGATATCACTCAATTACGCAGACTTGGTTGCATTCCACTGGCCAGCCCAGCTCCTATTCTGCTGATCTTGTTCAACCTCATACCGAAGTTAAAAGTGTACCGGTTAGGTCAAAGTTCGCAAGCTATCATGTCTATCAACGGAGTTGGGACAAGTCTGTAGTATTCAGTTCTGGCAAAGATGCCTTGGTATTTATTTCAATAGTAAAGGTTAAGGCTATTGAACTTGGGGTCAAGGTATATGCACTCTGCCTTATGGATAATCATATCCATATGCTGGTCAGGGTAAGAGACAAATCTTCATTACACAGGTTTGTCACTGATTATACTTCGTGGTTTGCAAAGGTTTACAACAAACGTCATCAAAGGATAGGCATGCTATTCTCTTCTCCATTCGGAAGATCCTACAAGAGAACAGACAAATATGTCCGAAACTGCATATCTTACATTAACAATAATCCGGTAGAAGCAGGCAAGACCAGCAACATTGAAGAGTATGTATGGAATCTTTTCTCATTCGGGAAATCCAGCCACCCGCATTCAGAAGCCCTGGATCTTTCACGATCTAGAAAATGCATACGTTTTTGTTGCAGGGTCCTCAGGGCAGAATTCGGCAGAGGACGTTATCTGTCCTATGAGTTGTTGGACGAAGTGTTTTCAAAGACAGACAAGAGAGAAGCAGTCCAACTTGTAGATTACATTCTGAATTTGTATAACCCTTTAGATTTCTCCGCGATTAACTCATTGTATGGAAACCTGGACAAAGCTTCTCTGGCGATAAATTCCAATACAGGATCTGAATACGACATTGCTGAGGATGATTCCATATAGCCTGTAGAAGCGGGAATATTCATCATATTACAAAGTTCATCGATCAAAGCAAAGGAGTAGGCCTGCCGCTTAATGAGCTGATATACAGCGGAATGATGAAACTCCCTCCAACGTTTTTAAGCGAAGGATATTGAATAAAAGTCTGAAAATAAGGGCCTTATGCGGCAGGGCTCTCAGAGTATACTGCCCAAACTCAGTGAAAGCTCCTCAATGCAAAGTGTACAGCATTACGGTTGAGCTTTTAGAGGGTGCGTTTGATTTCTTCGATCTTGTAGGCTTCGATTACGTCGCCTTCTTTGATATCGTTGAAGTTCTCAACTCCTACACCGCAGTCGTAGCCGGCAGCCACTTCCTTTACGTCGTCCTTGCCCCTCTTCAGAGATCCCAGAACGCCTTCCTTGATGACAATACCATCGCGGATGACACGGATCTTGGCAGTGCGGGTAATCTTACCCTCCTTGACCATACAGCCTGCAATGGTGCCTACTTTGGAAATCTTGAATGTCTGCCTTACTTCCAGAGTTGATGTTACAACTTCCTTCTCCACAGGGGCAAGCATTCCTTCTATACCGCTCTTGACCTCGTTGATGGCATCGTAGATGACGGAGTAAAGACGGATTTCGATTTCCTCCTTTTCGGCCATCTTGCGGGCGTTCATAGAAGGACGGACCTGGAAGCCGATGATGATAGCCTCGGAAGCCTCAGCCAGCAGTACATCGCTTTCGGAGATTTCTCCAACGGCCTTGTGGATGACATTCACCCTTACTTCCTCGGTTGAGAGCTTGATGAGGGAGTCTGATATGGCTTCTATAGAACCATCTACGTCGCCTTTGACTATGATGTTGAGTTCCTTGAAGTTGCCTATAGCAATCCTTCTTCCGAGCTCTTCCAGGGTGATGTGCTTCTGGGTTCTCAGGCCCTGGATGCGGAGCAGCTGCTCACGCTTGTTGGCAATTTCGCGGGCATCGCGTTCGTTGTCAAAGATGTTGAAAGTATCGCCTGCCTGGGGAGCTCCGTTGAGACCCAGGACGCTGACGGGAACACTCGGCCCGGCTTCCTTGATTTTCTGGCCTCTTTCGTTGAACATAGCCTTGACCTTGCCGGTGTACATTCCGGAGAGCATGATGTCTCCGGTATGGAGAGTTCCTCCCTGAACCAGGATTGTTGCAAGATAGCCGCGCCCCTTGTCCAAAGAAGATTCTATGACGGTACCTACGGCTTTCTTGTGCGGATTGGCCTTAAGGTCAAGCAGGTCTGCTTCCAAAAGCACTTTGTCCAGCAGGTCTGAAACACCTATGCCCTTCTTTGCCGATATTTCCTGGCACTGGTATTTTCCACCCCAGTCTTCAACGAGTATATTCATCTGGCTGAGCTGTTCGCGGATTTTGTCAGGCATAGCGCCAGGCTTGTCTATCTTGTTGATGGCAAATATCATAGGAACGCCGGCGGCCTGTGCATGGTTAATTGCCTCAATGGTCTGGGGCATAACGGCGTCGTCTGCTGCAACAATGATGATTGCAAGGTCCGTCATCTTGGCTCCACGGGCACGCATTGCTGTAAATGCCTCATGACCCGGAGTATCCAGGAAGGTAATCCTTCTGCCGTTAGGAAGTTTGACATTGTATGCACCTATGTGCTGGGTTATACCTCCGGCCTCTCCGGCAATGACGTTGGACTGGCGGATGTAGTCAAGCAGCGATGTCTTTCCGTGATCTACATGGCCCATGACCGTAACGATAGGGGCTCTCGGCTCCATGTCTTCCGGCCTGTCTTCCTCGGTCTCTTCCTTGATGGCTTCCTGTATTTCGGCAGAAACAAACTCAATCTTGTAACCGAAGTCCTCAGCCACAAGAGACAGAGCATCGGCATCCAGCCTCTGGTTGATAGACACCATCAGACCAAGGTTCATACATGCGCTTATGACTTTTGTAACCGGCTGGTCTATCATCACCGCCAAATCGTTCACGGTCACAAACTCCGTAACTTTCAGGATGTTGCTTTCCAGACCTCTTCGCTGAATCTCTTCCTCTCTCTTTTCCTCAGCAATTTCTCTCTTTTCTCTTCTGTACTTGGAACCCTTGGTCTTGCCCTTGCCTTCCACCATCCTTTGGTAGGTTTCCTTTATCTGCTTCTGTACCTCGTCCTCGTCTATCTCGTTGCGGATGGGCTTGAAGCCTTTCTTGCCTTTCTTGTCTTTCTTCTTTCCGGAGTCGTGGTTCTGCTTGCTTTCCTTGTTTATGTCAACCTTCTCCTTGGTGTTCTTCTTGATTCTTTCTCTCTTGCCTCTTTCTCCGGCTTTCTTCTTTGGTGCTTCAAACTTGGAAAGGTCTATTCTCTGGCCTGTGTCTTTAGGGCCCTGGAGCTGTTCAACCTTGGTTTCTATGAAGTTGCTTTCTGTCTTCTTTTCTGGAACGGCTTCCTGTACGGGCTCTTTGGCCGCAGGTTTGGTTTCGGCGGGCTTGCTTGAGTCGGGCTTGGTTTCGGCGGGTTTCTTTTCGGCAGGTTTTTCCTCGGCCTTCTTCTTGTCCTTCTTAGGCTTGCTCAAATCTATCTTGCCTACGATGTTCGGAGACTTAGGAGCCTCAACGGTGGTCTTGATAAAGTTCTCCTCCGGCTTCTTCTCCTTGGGAACTTCAACAGCAGTCTTCTCCACCTCCGGCTTAGGAGCAGGCTTTTCTGCTGCAACCGGTTTGGCCGGTTTTTCTTCCGGCTGAATCTTGGGCTCGGGCTTTTCTTCCTTGTAGAGCTGATAGGTCGTGTTCTTTTCGGTTTCGGATATCCTCAAAGTTACCTTCTTGGCTTCTTCCTTTGCCTGCTGCTGGGTGTGGAACTCTTTCTGGACCAGCTCCAGAGTCTGTTCGTCGAGTTTTACCATAGGATTGGCCTCTATGGTGATTCCTTTCTTGTCAAGAAAGTCCACCAGAGTGTTCATTCCTATGTTGAACTCCGTAAGTACTTGTTTTATTCTTTTACCTGCCATATTTCAATCTCCTTATTTATTCCATCGGGTCCTCAAATTCGGCCTGGAGAATCTTCTTGACATCCTCCACGGTCTCCTGATCGAGGTCGGCCCTTTCCATTATATCTTCCGTGCTCATCCTCAGTACATCTTTGGCGGTATCAAATCCCACCTTCCTGAGGGCGTCTATTACCCACTGGTCAATTTCATCGTTGAACGAACTCAGCAGAACGTCGTCGTCATCGGCTCCCTGAACATCGCGGAAGATTTCTATCTCCATTCCTATCATCATTTCTGCAAGGCGGATATTGCTGCCGTTCTTTCCAACAGCAAGAGATACCTGAGAAGAATCCATGGTAATGAGGGCCTTGCCTTCTTCCTCGTTAATCTTTATGGTAGAAATCTTAGCCGGCGACAGAGCCCTCTGAATCAGAAGCTGAGTGTTTGAAGTCCAGCTTATTACATCAATGTTCTCGTTGCGCAGTTCGCGGACTATTCCGTGTATGCGGCTTCCCTTTACGCCTACGCATGCTCCTACAGGATCTATCCGGTCGTCGTAGGATTCAACGGCAACCTTGGCGCGGTCGCCCGGCATACGGACAATCTTCTTGATGGTAATCAGGCCATCAAAAATCTCCGGAACTTCCTGCTCAAACAGCCTCTCAAGGAATACACTCGCCGTTCTGGAAAGAATGATGCTGGGCGTATTGTTTCTCATCTCAACCTTGGCTACTACAGCCTTTACGGAATCGCCCTTACGGAAGAAATCGGACGGAATCTGCTCGCTCTTAGGCAGAACCAATTCGTTGTCGGCATCATCGCGGACCAAAACTTCCTTCTTCCAAACCTGATAGACCTCGCCAACTACGATGTCGCCAATCTTGTCTTTGTAGTAGTTGAACAGGTTGGCCTTGTCTATGTCCATAATTCTTCCGGACAGATTCTGTCTGAGATTGAGCACAGCCCTTCTGCCAAAGGATGAAAGGGGAATTTCTTCTGTGTATTCCTCGCCGATTTCAAAGTCGTTGTCCGGCTCCTTGGCATCTATCTCGGCCTTTGATATTTCCAGCATCGGGTCCTGAACCTCCTCTACGATTGTGCGGTTACGCCAAATCTGAAGGTCTCCCTTGTCTGTGTTGATGATGATGTCAAAATTGTCTGCCGTGCCGTATGTCTTGGCCAGCTGCGTACGGAATACGTCTTCCAGAACACTCATAAGCGTGGCTCTGTCTATACCCTTGCCCTCTTTAAACTCGGCAAAGAACTGGGCTAAATTTAAACCTTCCATGATATTTTGTATTTTATAATTATTCAGTTTTTCCTCAGCGATGCCGTAGGCCAACGCCCACCGTATCTGCATCTGCCTGATAATCTTTGCAATAAAGAAGGGAACCGATTGGTTCCCTTTCTCACTTGCCTTGTCTGGGTGCAAAAGTATGTAAAATACCTTTAAAATCAAAATCAAACTGAACGATGATGAGGGTAGGAAAATACTGACAATTTTCAAATAATGCTTATCTTTGAAAGTTTAATAACGGCAGATGTGTTTCTGCCGATCAAAATTTATGTTATGGAAGTTACAGCCCAGCAGATAGCCCAGCATCTCAAAGGTGAGATTATCGGAGACCCTGACGTAAAGGTAAGGATGGTTGCAAAGATAGAGCACGGCAAACCTAATGAGGTGTGCATCCTGCACAACGACAAGTACCAGAAATATCTTCTGGAAAGCAATGCCGGAATAGTAATCGTGAGCCGTCATCTTTTGCCGGAGCAGAAGGTGAAGCCCACCCTGATTGTAATGGAGGACGCACATCCTGCGTTTGCCATGCTTCTGGATCTTCTGAACACAATCAAGAAGAACCGCAAGAAGGGCCACAGCCTGCTCTCTTACAGGGCGTGGTCCAGCAAGATAGGCAAGAAGGTCTATATCGGAAAGTTCAGTTATGTAGGCTCAAAGAGTGTCATCGGCGATGGATGCCAGATATATCCGCAGGTCTATATCGGAAGCGATGTCACAGTTGGCAAGAACTGCATCTTCTACCCGGGCGTGAAGATATATGATGGATGCAAGGTTGGCAACAACTGCATCCTGCATGCAAATGTGGTCATAGGCTCGGACGGGTTCGGGTTTGCTCCGGACGAAAACAATGTCTATAAGAAGATTCCTCAGACGGGCAATGTGATTCTGGAAGACGATGTGGAAATAGGGTCCAATACCGTCATAGACCGTGCCGCAATGGAATCTACCATCATACGCAAGGGCGTAAAACTGGACAACCTCATACAGATAGCCCACAATGTGGAAGTTGGGGAGAACACCGTAATGGCTGCCCAGTGCGGAGTTGCCGGAAGTACCAAGATTGGCCGAGACTGCATGTTCGGCGGCCAGGTAGGCATAGCCGGGCATCTGAACATAGGTGCCGGAACCAAGATAGGTGCCCAGTCCGGAATCATGGGCGATGTGCCTTCGGAGTTGGGAGTCAAATGTGTTATGGGCACTCCAGCATTTGAGCTGAGCAAGTTCCTCAGAAGCTACGCCAAGTTCAAACATCTAGGAGACCCTCCCCGGAAGCCAGCCGCAGATTCTTCTAAGAAGCCCGCCGCAGATTCTTCTGCTAAGACGGAACAGTAGTTGACAGAAATTTTTATTATATTTGTCAAATACTATTACCGAGACTTTATGTACACAAACCAACATACCCTCAAGGGTAAATACGAGTTCGAGGGCAAGGGGCTTCATACCGGCAAGAAAGTCCACATGAAGGTTGAACCTGCTCCAAAGAACTTTGGAATTCAGTTCAAGAGATGTGACCTTGGAGAAGATGCTCCTATGGTGGAGGCCTGCGTAGATTACGTAAGCGCTACGGCCCGCGGAACAACGCTTGACAAACAGGGAGTTACCGTTCTTACTCTGGAACATCTCATGGGCGCCCTGTACGGAATGCATATTGACAACGCACTCATTACTCTGGACGCTCCGGAGGTTCCTATCCTGGACGGCAGCGCCAAGCCTTATGCAGACGCTTTTTCCAAGGACGGCCTTCAGGAGCAGAACGCTCCCAGGAAATATCTGGTTCTGGACCGCAAAGTAGTATGCCGCAACGAAAAGGGCAGCGAAATGGTAGTTCTGCCGGACGACCATTTTTCAATAGATGTGATGATAGACTACAACTCCAAGGTTGTTGGCTGCCAGTATGCAAGATTTGAGACAGATACGGACTTTGTAAAGGAAATAGCCCCGTGCCGCACCTTTGTTTTCCTGCATGAGCTTGAGCCGCTGTTCAAGTATAACCTGATCAAGGGCGGAGACCTGGACAACGCATTGGTGATTGTGGAAAATCCGGTGCCTCAGGAAGAACTTAACCGCCTTGCCTCAATCTTCAATGTAAAGACTTTGGAACGGGTGCCGGAGGGCTATCTTTCTCACAACAGCCTGAGGTTCCAGAACGAGTGCGCAAGGCACAAGCTTTTGGATGTACTCGGCGATTTCTCCCTTGTGGGTTATCCTATCAAGGGCAAGGTAATTGCCTACAAGAGCGGACATTCCATCAACACCACAATTGCCCGTGAGCTCAGGACTCTGGCCAAGAGGCAGTTTGCAGGCAGATAATTACGAAATAAACATAAATACCAGAATATGGACCTCGAAAAGATCAAAGAAGTTAAGCAGAGGCTTTCGGTTGCTCCGAAATACGATCCGGATGCAGAGCCTGTCTATGATGTGCTGGGTATTCAGAAACTCCTCCCGCACCGTCCTCCGTTCCTGATGGTTGACCGGATTATAGGTGTTGAGCCTGACGCCATTACAGGAATAAAGACAATAGGCGTAAACGAATACTATTTCAGGGGGCATTTCCCTACGGAGCCGGTTGTTCCCGGAGTTCTGCTTATAGAGGCAATGGCTCAGGTTGGCGGCATCCTGGTTCTCAGGGGCGTAGATGAGCCTGAGAGGTATTCTACCTATTTTGCCAAGGTTGACGGATTCAAGTTCCGCCGCAAGGTTGTTCCCGGAGACGTAGTGGTATTCAAGTTGGTAATCACTCAGCCGCTGGAGCACAACCTTGTGTATATGAGAGGAAAAGCCTGGGTCGGAAACAGCGTATGCTGCGAAGGCGACATGGTGGCTCAGGTCATCAAGAACAAGTAAACATCAAACAATTTGTACATAATGGAAAACGCATTTGTGCATCCGAATGCCAAAATCGGAAAGAATGTTGTAATCAGCCCGTGCAGTTTCATCGCCGAGCATGTTGAAATAGGCGACAACTGCTGGATAGGACCTTTTGTTACCATCAACGATTACGTAAAGATAGGCAGCGGCTGCAAAATCTTCAACGGAGCCGTAATAGGGGCCATTCCCCAGGACCTCAAGTTCAAGGGCGAAGAGTCTTACGTGGAAATCGGCAACAACGTGATGATCAGAGAGTACTGCACCATCAGCCGCGGTACTGCAGCCAGCGGGAAGAACAAGACAGTCATAGGCGACAACTGCTTCCTGATGGCCTATGTTCATGTGGCTCACGACTGCCGGCTGGGCCATAATGTAATTCTGGTCAGCTACACCGGCATAGCAGGCGAAACCGACGTGGACGACTGGGCAATCATAGGCGGAAATTCATCGGCACACCAGTTCACACATGTAGGCTGCCATGCCATGATCAGCGGTGCATCCGCTTTTGCCAAGGATGTTCCTCCATATTCCATCGTGGGCAAGAGGCCTTTGGTATTCCGTGGCATAAACATCATAGGGCTCAGGCGCAGAGGCTTTACTGCTGAGCAGATAGAGCGCATCAAGGATGTCTATAGGATAATCTATTACAGCAACCTCAATGTCACCGATGCCTGCCGCAAGGCTGAGGAAGAGCTTCCGGAATCAGAAGAAAAGCGCACCATCCTGGACTTCATAGCGGTATCAAAGAGAGGTATTGTCAGGCTCGATGCCAACAAAGACGAAGACGAGTAATGCTGCCGCTTCTGAGCACAGCCTATCTTCCGCCCATTGAGTATTTTGCGGCTATAGCAAAGTACGGTGGGGCGCAGATTGAGGCATGTGAGAATTACCAGAAGCAATCTTACCGTAACCGCTGCACCATACTTACTGCAAACGGCAAGGAAAACCTTAACATCCCCGTCCTCAGAGGCGGGGACTGTCATACCCATACGCTGCCCATAACTCAGGTGGAAATAGACTATCAGGAGAACTGGCCTATGAGGCATCTGAGGGCTATGGAGGCCGCCTACATGAATTCTCCGTTCTTTGAGTATTACATAGATGACATTTCGGCCATACTCCTGAGCCGTCAAGAATTGCTTTTCAGCCTTAATCTGGAGCTTATAAGGCTTCTCCTCAACTTCTGCGGAATCAAGGCCGAAATCAGCCTTACGGAGCATTTTGAGCCTGCTTGTTCTCCCGATTTCAGAAACCGCATACACCCCAAGAGCAAACTGCCCTGCCTGACCAGGGAGTGGGGAAAGGAAAAACCCTACTGGCAGGTCTTTGCCAAGCAGGGTTTTGTTTCCAATCTTTCCGTTGTGGATCTTTTGTTCAACGAAGGCCCCAACGCAATATCATTCCTTGTTTAGAATCTCCATCCGAAGGTTGCCAGAACCTTAACGTTGCTGCGGGTGATGTCTGCGTAGCTTGGATTGCCGAGTACATAGTCTGCCGCAGGCTCGGTGTCAAAGAAGGCAATTGTTTTCTTGCTGAGGTTTGCGGCAACGGCCAAATCCAGATAGAATCCGCCGCCGAATGTCATACCCAGTCCGAGGCTTCCGGTGTAGTTCTTGATTGCAGTGTTCATCAGGTCTTTCTTTACTCCGTTGTCGGCGTACTGGAAACCGGCCCTGAGAGCAACGTTGCTTACCGGATAAACCTCAGCTCCAATCCTGAGCTTGTTGCTCGTTTTGAAGTTTTGGCTCATCCAGTTGTTCTCGGCAGAATAATCTGCATAGTCTATGGAGTTTATGTCATGACGGTTGCGGAACCTTGTCTGAGCAATGTTTGAACCTTCGTAATCTACACTGATGCTTCCGTTTGAGAATATGGTTGCAAAACCTATGTTGTAATGGAACGGAGTGTTTACACGGTAGTCGTAAACACCTTCAGGCGAATTCAGGGTAACCCTGTAGCCATCGTTGAAAGCGGCTTCCGTATCCCAGTAGTACTTGTCTGTAAGCGAGTACCAGGTGGGGGTGGAAATAGAGGCACCCATCCTGAAGTTGTAGCTCGGGGCCCAGATGAAGCCGAACTTGAGGTTGATTCCGCTTCCGGTAGTCTTCTGGGTGTAGTACTGGTCCATGTAGGAAAAGTCATCGGAAAGCATGCCTTCCGTGGTGTTGTCTTCGGAGTATCTTTCCTCAATCTTGTTCCATACGGTAAACATTCCTATATTCATACCTACATAGAACTTATCGCTGAGATTAAGACCAAAGTTTATGTCATACTCTCCTATGGAGCCTGTCTGCTTGCGGTAAAGCATCTGAGAAGACCTGTAGGCGGGGTCTGACACTGCGTCCGTAGGAATAAACACATTGGGAGATGTGCTTAAGGTGTCCAGAAGGCTGGAGTTCCAACCCATGATTGCAGGCCAGTAATAACTTCCGTAAGAATAGGGGTCCGGATTGGCTGTGTTGTCAAAATCATAACCTGAATACTTGCTGGAATTGGCCGTGCTTACCAGAGATTTGATGTAGCTGTCATCTACACCGTTTGCACCTGCCTTGATGCTGGCGTTGAAGTTGTTGTGCTTGTTGTAGGCAAAGCCTATGGATATAGACTTGACCCCGCTGTTTCTTCCGGACTCAAGAACGGCAACTCCGCCTATGTTTCCAAAGCCGAACGAAGTCTTGTTGACATTGGTTCCAACACCCAGGTACTTTGTATCGGTATTGCTGGAGGTGATTACCGGAGTAAATGCAAACTCGTTGTATTTGAACACTGCGGATGCAGCAGGGTTTATTGCAATTGCGCCCAGATCTCCGCCCAAAGCCGTCATGGCATTACCCATAGACACGCTTCTTGCCGTACCTTCTCTCTGGAAGTCAGAGAGTTCGTAGCCGGTAAACACGCTTTGGCCAAAAGCCTGGCCCAAGGCAACCGCGCCTAAAACAACAGCGGAAAATATAAATCTCTTCATAATATTTACTAAGTGCGTTAATTACTGTAAATTATCTTCTGGTTGACGAACCTCCGGAATGTGATCCTCCGCTGGAATGTGAGCTGCTGCCGCCGCCGCTGGAATGTGAGCTGCTGCCACCGCCGCTGGAACGTGAACTGCTGCTTCCGCTGGAGCGTGAACTGCTGCCGGAATATGAACTTCCGGTGCTTCTGCCGGATGAACTTGATGAGCTTGAGCGTGCGGGAGTTGAGTAGGTGCGTCCGGATGAAGACGAGTAGCTTCTGCCTGAATTGCCCGAGCTTGACGAATATCTTACCGGAGTGGAAGACGGACGATAGACGGTCTTTCCTCCGTTGGACGGACGGCTGGATACGGCGTTGCGGTTACCGTTTGGACGGTTTGTAACAGCGTTATGGTTGCCGTTGGCCCTGTTAGCAGCTCCGTTGTTTCCGCCAGGGGTTCCGTACCTTACTCCGCCAGGGTTGTTACCGTTGGAACGGTTAGTTACGGCGTTGTGGTTACCATTGGAGCGGCTTGTTACGGCGTTGTGGTTACCGTTTGAACGGCTCACTGCAGCGTTGTGGTTACCATTGGAACGGCCCATTGCTGCGTTGTTGCCTCTGTTCGAGCGGCCCATTGCTGCGTTGTTGCCTCCGTTCGGACGGCCTGTACTGTTGCCTCCGTTAGGACGGCCCATGTTGGAGTTGTGGTTCCTTACGTTGCCTACTGTAGGGGTTCTTCTGTAGGAGCTTCCTGCGGTTCTCGGAGTAGCTGCTGCTGAATTTCTGGGTAAGGAGCCTGGGCTTCCGGCTCTCAGGTTGCCTCTGTCATTGACGCCGCCTCTTCTGGTGTAATACCTTCCGGGCGATGAGTGGTGCGGCCCGTTGTGCCAGCCTCCGCCGTACCAGCGGTCCGGAGCGTGATGATGTGGATGATACCATCCGCCGTAGTACCAAGGGTCATGCCAGCCCCAGTTCCAGGCCCAGCCCCAGCCCCAGTTCCAGTAACCGTCCCAGTAATTCCAGCCATAGCCCCAAGGGTCATAGCCTCCCCACCTCCAGTTGTACCAGTCGTGCCAGTACAAGGAGCTGTGGTATCCGTAGCGGTAGCGGTAGTAGGGGTAATTCCAATTCCAGCTGAACGGGTTGTACCAGGCAAGATCCCAAGGGTCAACAACCACATTCACAACGTAGGTTGGGCTGTCGAACTTCCTGAGACGGGCCTCGTAGCTCTCGTCGTCATCTACTATCACATAATTTGTTTCAGGATTGTAGTCAATGTTGACTATGTTTTCCTCTCCTACCCGGATTGTGTCCTGATAGGCGGTTGTATATACGTTGCTGTTGGTATTGAAGGATGCAACTGTCCTTGTCTGAAGCTGCTTTACATCCTCGGTGGTTTGGTAAACCGGAACTGCCACTGCCGGCTCAGCCACTTCCTGAGGTGAAACAGGAACTGCATCGGAGGAGGCATAGTAGATGCTGTTTGTATAGCCTCCGTTGCCGTTTGCATAGTAAGCACCCGGTCCGCATGAAACAAGGGCCAGACTTACTGCAACCAAGATAGTTAAGCTAATGTTTTTCATTGTTACCTCCTGCGTTAAATAAATTTTGTATTTTTGTGCGGTTCATTTGGAGACAAATATAAACCATTTTATTTTCAATAAAAAAAAGAATCAAAAATTATTCCAAAGGGAATTTGTATGGCAAAACAGATAACTTCAAGGGCTGAGAACTACTCTCAGTGGTACAACGATCTGGTTGTAAAGGCAGGTCTGGCAGAGAATTCTGCAGTACGCGGATGTATGGTGATAAAACCTTACGGTTATGCAATTTGGGAAAAGATGCAGCGGCAGTTGGACAAGATGTTCAAAGACACAGGGCACGAGAACGCATACTTTCCGCTTTTCATACCAAAGTCTTTCCTGAGCCGCGAGGCTGAGCACGTGGAAGGCTTTGCCAAGGAATGTGCGGTTGTAACCCACCATCGTCTGATGACCAACCCAAACGGCCCCGGCGTAGTTGTGGATCCGGAGGCCAGGCTGGAGGAAGAACTGGTTGTAAGGCCCACATCGGAGACCATTATCTGGAATACATACAAGAACTGGATCAGTTCCTACCGCGATCTGCCAATACTGGTAAACCAGTGGGCCAATGTGGTAAGATGGGAAATGAGGACCAGGCTTTTCCTCCGTACGGCCGAATTCCTCTGGCAGGAAGGCCATACGGCACATGCCACTAAGGAAGAAGCAATCGCTGAGGCAGAAAAGATGATTGGAGTATATGCCGATTTTGCAAGAAATTACATGGCCCTTCCGGTAATTGTTGGGCATAAGACCGAGAGCGAAAGGTTTGCAGGAGCTCTTGATACCCTTTGCATAGAGGCAATGATGCAGGACGGCAGGGCTCTTCAGGCAGGAACATCGCACTTCCTTGGGCAGAACTTTGCAAAGGCGTTTGATGTCAAGTACCAGAGCAAAGACGGAGCGTTGGAATATGTATGGGCTACATCCTGGGGAGTTTCTACCAGGCTCATGGGTGCCCTGATTATGGCCCACGGCGATGACAACGGGCTTGTGCTGCCTCCAAATCTTGCTCCTATTCAGATAGTTATGGTTCCTATCTTCAGCAACCAGGAAAAGCTTCCTATGGTTCTGGAAAAGATGAAGGAGATTAAGGCATCTTTGGAGAAGCTGGGCGTGAGTGTCAAGATAGACGACCGCGACAATGTCCGCAGCGGCTTCAAATTTGCGGAGTGGGAACTCAAGGGCGTTCCGGTAAGACTTGCCATCGGGGCCAGGGATTTGGAGAACAATACCGTGGAAGTGGCACGCAGAGATACCCTTACAAAGGAGGTTGTGAGTGCGGACGGCATAGTTGACAAACTTGTAAAACTGCTGGACGAGATAGAGAAGAATATCTACAACAAGGCCCTCAGTTTCAGAGACAGCCATCTGATTAAGGTAGATACATGGGACGATTTCAAGGCAAAGATTGAGGAAGGCGGATTCCTTCTCTGCCACTGGGACGGCACAGCAGAAACCGAGGCTAAGATCCAGGAAGAAACCAAGGCTACAATCCGCTGCATTCCAATTGATTCCTGCGTATGCCAGGAAGAAGGCAAGTGCGTCTATAGCGGCCGCCCGAGCAGCAGACGGGTAGTGTTTGCAAGAGCTTACTGATGATGAACGGTGAGCGCAAAAGCATATTAAACGAGCAACTGCAAGTAAGAGAGAGTTAAACGAGCAACTGCAGGTAAGGGAGAGTTAAACGAGCAACTGCAAGTAAGAAAGTGTTAAACGAGCAACTGCAAGTAAGGGAGAGTTAAACGATTAACTGCAAGTAAGAGAGAGTTAAACGAGCAACTGCAAGTAAGGGAGAGTTAAACGATTAACTGCAAGAGTAACAGGGTGTTACGATAAGTGTAACAAGAAAGTATTTAGACAAACATAAAGACGTAAGATTATGGATAACGATCAGCCGTTGCCCCCGAACAAACAACTGATTGAGGCGTTGAGCGGCAAAGCCAATGTAAAGTCTCAGGTCTATGACCGGGCCTTTGAAGAGTTCAACAACCTTAAGGAGCTGCTGGCCGAAATCAGCAACGACCTTGACGAGGCTCTGGACGAGATTAAAGACAGCGGAGTGGCCCTTAGCCGCCGTGTAAAGCTGGAATACCGCGACCGCGGAAAACTGGAAGCCGAGGTAAGATTTGCAGACGACGTGCTGGTATTCAGTATGCTCCCCGATGTCTATCAGTTTGACAAGGACCATCCGGTATGGAGGAACCCTTATTCTACCGCCGATGCGTTCAACACTTACTGCGGTGTGATTACCGTCCACAATTTCCTGTACGAATCTGTGAAGCTGAACCGCGACTGCGATCCGGGATATCTGGTTGCCAGGCTGTTCATCAACCGCGAAGGATGCTTCTTTGTAGAAGGAAAGAGGCAGAAGCGCAACCGTATTTCGGATTTTGGAACGGTAAAGCTGAACAAACTTGAAATGAGGGACTTCATAGAGAGCGCAATGCTGTATGCCATAAGCTTTGACCTTCTGGTTCCTCCGTTTGAAAATGTTAAGACTATAACCATAGGAGACAAAGACTCGGACGATTACCGTATTCCTACAGGCAAGCGTAACGGATTCGGTTACCGTACGGACGATGTGCTTCACGACTGAAGATGAACAGATTTCTTAAGACGACCGTTGTTGCTTTGGGCATTTTGCTGATTTCCGCCCCGGTTTTTTCGCAGGTGAAGATCGGATTCTGGGGCGATACCATCAAGAAAAAGCCCGAACCTATTCAAAGTGGCCTGAGCAAGGAGCAGGAGCTGGTGAGGCTCGTGGGGCTGAACTTTCCCACCCCGGACGTGGACTATGGCGGACCTTCTCCAAAGTTCTGGACCATAGGGCTCAACGATGAACTCATCTTTTCTCAGGTTTCGCTCACCAATTGGGCTGCCGGCGGTAGCGGTTCGGTGGCTCTGAACGCATACGTGAACGGTATGGCCAACTATGCCAAGGGCAAGATGTATTGGGATAACCGTGCGCAGCTGGGCTATGGTTTTGTGCAGAACTACGATGTGGGCTACCGCAAGAGCGAGGACCGTATAATACTTGACAGCAAGTGGGGCTATCAGGCATACAAGAAGATTTATTTTTCTGCCTCCATGAACTTCAAGAGCCAGTTTTCGCCGGGTTTCAACTACAATTCCAAGAACGAAGCTACAATGAAGTCCAAGTTTCTGGCCCCTGGATACCTTACGCTGGGTCTTGGTATGGATTGGAAGCCGGGCAACGGCAAGGTCTTCTCCCTGAACTTTGCTCCTCTGACCGGAAGTATGGTCATGGTTCTGGCCGACAGTGCCCTGCGTGTAAAGTACGGCAACAAGTTTGACCGTCCGTTCAGGTGGGAACTCGGAGCTCAGCTGAAGGCTACATTTACCAAGAATTTTACGAAGAACTTCAAGGTTGCATCTCAGCTTTCTCTGTTCTCGGACTATATGAAGAATCCGGCAAACATTGTAGTTTACTGGGATGTACAGGCGGACTACACGCTCAACAAATACTTCAAGGCATCGCTGAGGACAAACCTCATCTACGACGATAAAATCAAGATTACCAACAAGGAGGGCAGGGAGCGGCCCAAGGTGCAGTTCAAGGAAATCTTTGGTCTGAGTTTCTCATACACGATAGGTACGTACAAGAAATAACAACCGCTTCTTTGGCACGGATGCTCCCGCTCTTGGAAAAACTTCTTTGAGCTCCGGCGTTTCAGCTTTTGGACTGTGGTTGGGGAAGATGTTTTGATTTGGACGATATGGACAACGGAAGACATATAACGGAAAGGCTCTTGGAGAGCGTCTGGGATTCTGTCCGCTGCAAAGGAAACATCCTTCTGGCAGTCAGCGGCGGAGTGGATTCCACGGTGCTGGCCGATGCGGTCTTCAGGCTGCGTTCTGGGCAGCTGGACGAAGTTGTCTGCAAGAGGCGTTCTGGGGTGCTGGATGATGCGGTCTGCGAGAGGCGTTCTGAGGTGCTGGATGATGCGGTTTGCAAGAGGCATTCTGAGGGGTTGGGAAGAGTAGGCGTTGCGCACGTGAACTTTCATCTCAGGGGCAAAGACTCTGACCGCGACCAGGAATTTGTCCGTAATCTTTCTCAGCGATATGGTTTTGAGTTCTACACCGTTGATTTTGATACTTTTGCCTATGCCGCCGAGCACAAACTTTCCGTAGAGATTGCCGCAAGGGAGCTGCGTTACAACTGGTTCTGCAAGGTTGCGGCAGAGCACGGCTTTGACCTCTTGCTCACGGCTCACAACGCCAACGACAATGCAGAAACCCTGCTGTTGAATCTTGTACGTGGAACCGGCCGCCGGGGCCTTGGGGCTATCCGTCCGTACGGTGCTGTTGAAGGTGAGGGGGCAATGTCCGCCGCACTCAAGGTCTCCCGTCCGTTGCTCAGCGTGGAACGTTCTGAAATAGAGGAATATGCAAAGGAGAACAACCTCCGGTACTGCATAGACCGTACGAACTTTGAGAACGATTATTCCCGTAACAGAATCCGCAACCAGGTTCTGCCGATTCTCCGCCAGCTAAATCCGTCCGTAATATCCAGCCTGAACAAAGACATCCGGCGTTTCAGGGAACTCAACAGTGTTGTGGATGAACTTTTGGAGGACAGGCTCCAAAGCCTTTTAGCCATTGGACAAGGTCATGGCGGACGAGGTGTTCTGGACGCTCTGCGCAGGAGGTTCCTGGTATTCAGTGCTGAGGCTGCAAAGCTTGTATCGTACGGCAACACAGGCTTTTATGTTGCAGAACTTTTCCGCCGTTTTGATATTCGCATTCTCCGGGACCAGACAGAAGGCATTGCCAGGTGCCTGACAGAAGAAGTTCCGCAGAGCAAGGCTGCTTCCAAGATTTTTTACGCTGGCAGCCATACGGCGGTCATTGAACGTGGGCAGCTGAAGGTTTATTCCTTGCCAGCAGATTTTGTAGCAGCCTCGGAGTCTGAGGACCGCACGGGTCTGGACAAAACGGTCAGCATCTCATCCTGCGGAACCTATTCTTTTGGCCCCTACAAGATATTGGTAGAAGAAGTTGCATTGCAGGCCCAGGGTAAGAGCTTTCCGCAGACATTGCAGGCCCAGGGCAAGAGCGTCCTGGATGCGGCCAAGCTTTCTTTTCCGCTGACTTTAAGGACAGTGCAGGACGGTGACAGATTCTCGCCGTATGGCCTGAAGGGCAGCAAAAAGGTGTCGGACTTTCTCAATTCCCGTAAGACGGATCTGGTGTTCAAAAACATTCTGCCGGTTATCACACAAAAAGACGGAAGCATTGTCTGTCTCCCGTCTTTTGAAATCGATGACCGTTTCAAAGTCACATCGCTGAGCAAAAAAATCCTCACGGTCTGTGTGAGCCTATGACTCAGCCATTTAGCCTAGTAGCTGAAATCGTACATGTAAGGTATTCTGGCGTAGGTCTTTATGCCGTTGTTCTCTTCGAGCTCCCTGAGCAGAAGATCGGCCTGCGACATGTTCTTTGACCCAAACACTTTCTTCAGCAGGGTTTCTTCAGAGCCGGCTCCCAAGCTTTCCATAAGAAGCTCCATCTGAGTCTTGACCCTTGGATATTCAACCACCTTGTATTTGCTGTCTTCCAAGGTCTTGAACCCCTGTTCCTCAGGGCTGGTAAGAGGATCGAGTGCAAGGCATGCGGCATATTTGATTGCATAGTCAATGCCTCCGATGGCATCTACGATTCCAACCGTAACGCCCTGCTCTCCGGTCCATACGCGGCCCTGGGCTATGGAATCAACATTTGCAATGCTCATGTTTCTGCCGTCGGCAACTAGGCTCATGAATTTGCTGTATATCTGCTCCACAAACTTCTGGTTGTACTCAACTTCTTCGGCGTCCAGAGGGCGGCTCATATCGCCCATGGTGGAGTGCTTGTGAGTTCCCAGCTGAACCGGATTGACCTTCAGATGCTCCTTGAGGCCCTTGCCGTAATTGATTGCCAGAGAGAATACTCCTATTGAGCCCGTAAGGGTGGTGTTGTCTGAGAATATCTTATCAGCCTGAGCGGAAATCCAATATCCGCCGCTTGCAGCATACTCGCCAAAGGAACATACCAGGGGCTTTTCGTCGGCGAGTTTCTGGATGGCCTCCCTCATGAGTTCAGCGGCCTGGGCGTCTCCGCCAGGGGAGTTGACCCTCAGAACAACTGCATCAATGCTTTCGTCTTTGCGGATTCTTTCTACCTGAGGCACAAACTTGCTGGAAGCAAGCCCGCTGCCGTTCTGGGCTATTTCGCCCTCGGCGTAAAGCACGGCAACCTTGACCGTGCCCTTGAGTTTTGTAGGCAACGATTTTACATAGGTTGAAAGCGGAACTACATTCAGGTCCTTCTCTTCGTCAACTCCAACCAGACTGCAGATTTTTTCTGCGTACTGGCCCGATGTAACACATTCATCTACAAGGTTCAAAGCCATAGCAGACTCCGGTGTGCCAATCTTTAGCTCATCAACCGCCTTGTTGAATTCATCCAGATCTATGCCGCGGCTCTGGCAAATCTGCTGGCTCCAGATGTTCCAGATGGAGTTCAGCATTTCCATGTTCTGGGTGCGGTTCTCGGGGCTGATGTCGTTCTTGATAAACTGTTCGGCTGCGGCCTTGAACTTGCCGTGGCGTATGA
>CALBPX010000004.1 GCA_937899055.1 uncultured Bacteroidales bacterium | reverse complement strand
CTGAGAACGGCAGCCGAGGTGTCGTCGCAAGAAGATTCTATTCCAAGAATTATGTCACTCATATCAATGCAGGTTTCCAAAGCGCAAATCTAATGAATTTAGAGCCATTCAAAACAGATTCTTATTAAATTTGTAGGTTATAGATTTCGGGCAATTATCGTCTGATGGGTAAGATAGGCAAAATTCTGGGCTGGACTCTGATAGTCCTGGGCTGCATTCTGATGACAGCCTACCTCATCGTGCAGATTCCCTATGTCCAAACAAAGCTCAGCAAATATGTCCTGGAAAAATTTACCAACAGCATAGATGCAGACATAACCCTGAGCAAGGTGGAGGTAAGGTTCTTCAACCGCCTTCATGTAGAAGATTTTGCCATCATATCCGGAGATACGCTGGTATATGCAAAAGACCTGGATGCCAGGTTCTCCCTCAGAGGGCTGCTGGACAAAAGCAAGGCCCTGAAGTCTGTGAGCGTCAGCAACGGAGTTTTCAAACTCATTTCCGAAACCGATTCCACAACCAATCTGAGCCGCATATTTCCACCTTCGGACGATTCCTCGCCGCTGGAACTGGATGCTGCCCTGAGCAGTCTGAGCGTAGAAAATTTCAGATTCTGCCTGATTGACCCGTTCAACAACAAGGGGGCGGAAAGCGGGCAAATCAATTTTTCCGACCTTGATGTCTATGACATAAACCTCCAGGCTAAAGACCTGAGCTTTACAGACGGCATCTTCAAAGGCAACCTGGAAAAGATGTCGGCAAAGGAAAAGAGCGGATTCTGCGTGGGTTCCATTTCAGGAAACTTATTGCTCGATTCCGGCGGAGCCACGCTTTACAATCCTGACATTCAGGCAGATGGAAGCCATTTCAGCGGAGAATACCTCAAGATCGGCTTTAACGAAGCTTCTGACCTGAAGTATTTTTTGGACAAGGTAAACCTTCAGGCAAAGTTCAAGAACACTAAAATTGCACTCAGGACAATCGGACGGTTTGCCCCAAAATTTTTGTCGTCCGATATGGAACTGCTTGCAAACGGAGAAGTCAGTGGCACTGTCAGAAACCTGACAATCAAGACCTTGGATGCAGTTTCCAAGAGCGGGCAGACTTTGGTTTCTCTGAATGACCTCAGGCTGAAAGGCTTGCCCGACATAGAAAAGACCACGGTCAGCGGCAACATCAGGAGGCTATCTACCAACGGACCGGATCTTTCGGACATTGTTGCAGGCCTTACCGGCGGGCAGAAGATAAGCTTCCTGAGCCAGCTTCCGCCGATGCAGACCTGGAACTATAGCGGAACACTGAACGGCACTCTGGCCCACCTTGTTACGGACGGTGTACTTTCTACCGAAGCCTCCACCATAAAGACAAATGTTGCGGTCAATGTCCTGGGCAAGGGTACAGAACCCCTTGTGGCCTGCAATGTAGATGTAAACGACTTTAACCTGCGTCAGTTTACCGGCAGCCCCATGCTCGGTTTGTTCAGCGGCAAAGGCAGAATCAGGGTAGATACCTCCTCCGGCAATTCCACCTCCATTGCCATAGACAGCCTCAATGTCAGAAAGATAGGCATTAACGGCTATAATCTGGGAGGCCTGTTTGCCAAGGGTGTTTACTCAGACGATGTATTTGACGGAAAAATCATCTGCCACGACCCTGCCCTTGACCTAATGTTCCAGGGCAACATTGCCACATCGCTCAACGACGGCAGCGTCTTCAACTTCTATGCAAACATCCCCTATGCCGACCTCAAAGCCCTCAACATAGACACCAGAGAAGGCCTGTCGGAAATCAGCACCTTCATAAGCGCCGACCTCTTTTCCGATTCAGAAAGCAACATCTTCGGATACCTGAAGATGGACAATACTTCATTTACCAATTCTCACGGAAAACAATATATCGGCAACCTGGACGCCACCTCCCTGTACGAAGACGGAAAATATGTAATAAACATTGTATCAGACTTCTTGAAAGCCAGATACGAGGGTACCCAGATGATAGACAGCTTCATCTACCAGTTCCGTCACCAGGTTCTCAGAAGGCATTTCAGCAATCTTCTCAAGCCCTACAACCAGACCTATGCCAACGAAACCTACGGCCAGCAGTTCAACCTCACACTCAAGACCCTCAACACTCAGGGTATCTGCGCATTCATCATGCCCGGCCTCTATATTCAGAACGGTACATCGCTGAGAATAAATGTAAACGAAAACGACCATTACAGAATTACCGCCAACAGCGGAAGGCTGGCATGGGAAAACAACTACCTGAAGAATGTCAGGCTGAACATTTCCGACAGAGATTCCATCATTGGGGCCTCGCTGTTCTCCAGAGAAATAGTGGCTGCCGGATTTGCGGTTGACAGCACACGCATGATTGCCAGCATACAGAACAACAAGGTTGACTTGGGCCTCCAATTCCATAACGACTCCACTCTTACCAATCTTACCAACCTGAATGCCGTTGTATCTATCCTCAGAGACACAATCCTGACGGCAAACGGCAAACCCGAGCATCTGACCACCCCTATTGCGGTGAATTTCAAGGAATCGGATATTACCCTCAGAGGTAACAAGTGGAGAATCAGGCCGTCTGAACTGGTGTATTCAGACTCCTTGATTATCGTGGATGGATTCAGGATAGAAAACAGCAGACAGCTTTTCCTTGCCAACGGAACCTTGTCGTCCGTAAGAAAAGATTCGCTGGGCATTACTACGGAGAACTTTGACATAAGCATATTTGACCAGTTCCTTGACAATCCTCTGGGGCTTGGCGGAAAATTCTCAGGAAATGCCCGTATTTCGCTCAACAAAGACGATACAAAGATGTTTGCCGCCTTCCGCGGAGATTCTGTCATGATGAACAACTATCCGGTCGGAAACATGGATTTGAACGCCAACTGGTCGGCCGAAAATCAGAGATATGATATAGGACTTACAACCCACAAAGACGGAACAAGAAAGCTGAACCTCGGTGGATGGTACAGGCCTTCGGATTCGTACGTAAGTGCAAGCTCAGACCTTAACGAATTGGGGCTCAAATACTTTGAACCGTTCCTGGAAGGCGTGGCCTCGGATGTGAGCGGAACTATCTCCGGAAAAGTGAATCTGAACGGCCCCATAGACGATCTGTCTCTCTCAAGCACAGACTGCAATCTCAACAAGCTCCGTTTCAAGATAGACTTCCTGCAGGTTCCGCTGACCATAGACGGTCCGTTTAAGGTCAACGACAACGGAATCCAGCTGAAAAACTGCAAACTTGCCGATACTCTGGGCGGAAGCGGCCGCGTGAACGGAGGAATAACCTACAACAAGTTCAAAGACATCAAAGTAGGCGTAGGTATCACGCTCAACAATGTACTCAGCCTCAACACAGACGAGGCCGATAACGAAGATTTCTACGGCAAGGTGTTCGCCTCCGGAAATGTAAATATCAAAGGAGACCTCAAGCATCTGGTGCTGGATGTGAATGCCACAACCGAAAGAAAAACCATGCTCCATATACCCCTTTCCGGAGCATCCAGTGCAAGTTCTTCAGACATCCTTACTTTCAGGCAGGAAGAAAAGCCGGTTGAGATAGACCCGTACGACACCCTCTTCTTTGCCCGCAAGACAAAGGTTTCCGAACCTATGGAACTTGAGGTCAACCTCAACGCCAATGCCACATCCGACGCAAGCGTATGGCTGGAAATAGACAAGTCCACCGGAGATATCCTCAAGGCCAAAGGAAACGGAAGGCTGGGCATAAAGGTCAATCCTTCCAAGAATATCTTCAGGCTCTCGGGTAACTATACCATAGACGAGGGCAGCTACCACTTTGTTCTTATGGGCTTGGCTTCCAGAGATTTTACAGTTCAGCCCGGAAGCAATGTAACTCTCAACGGAAAAATCGGGAACACAGCGCTGGACATAGAAGCCCTCTACACCACCAAGACATCCATAGAAAGGCTCATTTCAGATTCCACGGCAGTAGGCACAAGCCGCCTGGTGAACGCTTCCATAAAGATTACCGGAATATTGGACAACCCTCAGATAAAATTCGGCATAGATATTCCCGACCTGGATCCTACCACCAAACTTCAGGTTGACAATGCCCTCAATTCAGAAGACAAAATCCAGAAACAGTTTGCATCGCTCATTGCTTTCGGCAGCTTCACTCCGGAAACCGATTCGGGCATATCTTCCGGAAGTTCAGCTATTTACGCAAATGCAACATCTATGATTGTGGGTCAGGTGAATAACCTTCTGATGCAACTTGGCATACCTTTGGACCTCGGGTTCAACTACCAGCAAGGTTCCGAATACATCAACGACGCATACGAAGTGGCAGTATCCACCCAGCTGTTCAACAACCGGGTAATAATAAACGGAAGCATGGGCAACAACCCCTACGCATCCTGGGGCGGAACCGATGTCAGAGGAAACATAGACATTCAGGTAAAGATAGACCGCCGAGGCAATGTCCGCATGACCTTCTTCTCGCACGCAACGGACCTTTACTCCAGCTATCTGGACATGAGCCAGAGAACCGGTATGGGTGTAGCCTACCAACACGAATTCAATTCGTTCAAAGACCTGTTCCGCAAACGCACGCCTGCTCAGAAAGAGTACGACAGAAGACTAAGTATCAAGGAAAAAGAAGAACGCAAGGCAGCCCGCCAGAGAAAAAAAGAAGAAAAGAAAAAGGCCAGGGAAGAATCCAGGGCCTCTTCAGAAGACTAGCTACAGGGTAACTTCAACAATCCTGCCTATGGCCGAAGCATCGTAAGGCCGCTCAACTCTGATATAGTTTCCGGTATATCCTCCCATCACAGCCGGCGAACCTTTTATCCGGCCCTCGAACAGAACTTTCTGTACCGTACCTTCAAACCGTTTGACATATGCTCCGTGAAGCTCATCCGAAAGAGTTTCCAGAGCTTTTACCCTCAGCGATTTAACTCTTTCAGGCACCTGACTGTCCATCTTGTCGGCAAGCGTGCCCTTGCGCCTTGAATAAGGAAAGATATGCAGGAATGCCGGGCTTATCCTCTTGCCCAGAAATTCAAGCGTAGATGAAAATTCTGAGTCGGTTTCGCCCGGGAAACCGACTATTACATCTATTCCGAAGAACACATCTCCCATCTTTTTGCGGATATAGTCTATCTTGCCGGCAAAAAGCTCGGTATCGTATCTGCGGTGCATCCTCTCAAGTGTGGAATTGCACCCGCTCTGCAGCGGAATGTGAAAGTGCGGCTGAAACTTAGTGCCTGAGGCTATCCAGTCTATCATACTGTCTGTAAGCAGGTTAGGCTCTATTGAAGAAATCCTGTATCGCTCAATGCCACCGATTTTGTCAAGGGCCTTCATCACATCCAGCAAACCTCCTTGATAATCGCCGATATTCACTCCCGTAAGCACTATTTCCTTTACTCCTTTCTCAGCGATGTTCTTTGCCTGTTCAAGCAGTACTTCAAGGGGGACACTGCGGCTTCTGCCTCTGGCATAGGGAATTGCGCAATAGGAACAAAAATAGTTGCACCCGTCCTGAACCTTCAGGAACGAACGGGTTCTTTCTCCGAACGAGCAAGCCGGAAAAATGTCCTCAGCCGCCGAAGGGCTGCACGGCGAACCCTCCAAAAGCTCCATGCATCTGGAAAAGACGCTCCCCTTCCTATCCTGCCCAAGCACAACGGATACTCCTTCAAGAGCCTCCAGTTCTGCCTTTTTAAGCGTTGCGTAGCAACCTGTTACGGCTATTATGGCCCGGGGATTGAGTTTGTGGATACGGCGGATTATGTTACGGCATTTCTTATCGGAATGTTCCGTTACGGTGCAAGTGTTTACAACGCATACATCCACTCCGGAAGAATATGGCGAAACCTCCCTGAAGCCTTGGCTTACAAACCGTTGGGCAATGGAAGAACTCTCTGCAAAATTGAGTTTGCAGCCCAGCGTAGCCACCGCAACCGTTCTGCCTTTGACCCCGTCCATTAAATCTGGAATGTTACGCTGGAAGCGTAGAGGCGGCCTCCGAGCGGAGGGTTGATTTTGTCTATTGTAACGGATATTACACTAAGGGCCGGAAACTCCGCCTTTATCCTTCCGGCAATCCTATGTGCCACATTTTCAAGCAGATTTGAAGCAACGGCCATTTCTGCCGCAACTATGTCGTACAGAGTCTGATAGTTTACGGCATCGGACAGGCTGTCGCTTTGGGCAGCGGCGGAAAAATCGCCTTCCACGCTCAGGTTCACCACAAACCTGTTGCCCACCGTCCTTTCCTCCTCAAAGCATCCGTGGGAGGAAAAAAACTCCATGTCCTTGAGTTCTATCTTGTTCATATCCAAGTATATTCTTATTTAATTGCAAATTCAGCCAAGCAGTATGAAAACGCATGGGCGCTTTCCTATCTTCAGGCCGGTCTTTCTCCAAACGCCCACCGGAAGAGTCTTTATGAATTCGTCCGGCAGACTTATATCCGCCGCAACGGTAAGCATGGTTGACGGGGCGCAAACCTCCAGTATGGAACCCAGCAGGGCATCGTTCCTGTAGGGAGTTTCTATGAAGATCTGGCTCTGGTTCATCTTGCGGCTGTTTGCCTCATAGAGGCGCAGCTTAGCCTTTCTTGCATCCTCTTTTACAGGAAGATAGCCATTGAAGGCAAAGTTCTGACCCTGGAGCCCGCTGGCCATCAGGGCCATCATCAGCGATGACGGACCTACCAGTGGAATTACCTGGACATCCTCTCTGTGGCAGGCTGCCACCAAGGTGCTGCCCGGGTCCGCCACGGCCGGTAGCCCCGCCTCCGAAATCAGCCCTACATCGTTGCCCTCCAAAAGCAGGCTCACATAAGCCGCACCCGTTTTTGCGGGCGTGTGTTCGTTCAGTTCGTAGAAGTTCAGGGAGTCTATCTTGCCCTTAAGCCCGCATCTCGACAAAAACCTTCTTGCAGTGGTAATCTCTTCCACTACAAAATGTTTCAAGGATTCTACGATGTATATGTTTCTGGGCGGCATGCTGTCCACCACAGTACCCTCACCCAGCGGAGAGGGAATCAGGTATAATTTTCCCTTGGCCATACTGAGGGCAAAGATAACTCAAAATGCCGTTGATAAGGAGCGTTTTGCTATATTTGTTTGTCTGAAATTACTACTGGAACAATATGCTCAACTCAATAACATTTTTGGGAACAGGAACATCCACCGGAGTTCCGATGATAGGCTGCCACTGCTCAGTGTGCAGCAGCAGCAACCCTAAAGACAAAAGGCTAAGAACCTCTGCCTTTGTCCATTACAACGGGCTCAAGCTGCTGATAGACTGCGGTCCGGATTTCAGGACCCAGGCTCTGGCAAACGGCATCGAAGACTTTGACGCCCTGCTTTTTACGCATCAGCACAAAGACCACACCGGTGGCCTGGACGATGTCAGGGCACTCAACTACATCAACCGCAAGCCTACTACCATCTTCTGCGAGCAGAGGGTTCTGGAGGGCCTCAAAATGGAATATTCTTACGCCTTTGCCCAAGAGCCCTACCCGGGAGTTCCAAAACTGGACATTCACATTATAGACGAAAAGCCGTTCGAGATTTCCGGCCGGCAGATCATACCCATAAGGGCAATGCACTACAAGCTCCCCATACTCGGTTTCAGGATGGGAGGCCTCTGCTACCTGACAGATGCAAACTATATCGCCGAGGAAGAGCTGAAAAAACTCAACGGGCTGGAAATCATGGTCATAAATGCCGTAAGAAGAGGAAAGCATATCTCTCACTTTTCTTTGGAAGAGGCCGTATGCCTGGCCCGGAAGATAGGAGCAAAAAAGACTTTCATCACTCATCTTTCTCACCAGATGGCAGAAGACGAAAACAAAATAAAAGGCACCCATGCAGATCTTACTGCAGAGATGCCAGAAGGTATATTCATAGCCTACGACGGCCTGAAAGTCAATTTCTGATACCTTGCCCCGCGCTTTTACAAGTTGTCAAAAGAAAAGGGAATCAGATCGTTTACAGAGGATATCACCTCAATCTTTGAAGCGGCCCCCAGAATTATCTTTATGGGCTTTCCTCCGCGATTCTGGGCGTCCAGCATGACCTGTATGCAGGCTCCGCAAGGCCTTGTTGGGGTTTCTGTAAGCTTGCGCCCTTTCTTTGCGGCTATGGCCATTGCCTCTATAGGTACATCCGGAAAAGTAGAAAGCACATAATACAGCAGGGAACGCTCTGCGCACATTCCTGAAGGAAAAGCCTCGCTTTCCTGATTTGCGGCTTTGAAAATGCGCCCGTCGGAGACTCTTACGGCCGCCCCTACCCTGAACTTGGAATAAGGCGAATAGGAAGCGTCAGTTGCGGCTATGGCCTCTTGCAGAAGCAGGGCTTCCTTTTCCGGCAACTCAGAAATACTGGAATATTCCTGATAGCTTATGACTTTTTTCTTTTTCATATACCGCAAATTTAATAAATTTGTGTCAGTTGTAACATATTTTTACAGGTATGACTAAGAAAAACAGATTTGCAAAGTGGCTTGCCGTCATAGTAATTGTTCTTGCAGTTCCCGCTTGCATAGGGCTTTACCGTTTCATGCAGAAGAACAAGAAGAATGTTGCTCACAAGACCGTTCTGTATGTAAGGCCGGATACAGACTTTTCTGCCCTGATGGATTCTCTGGAAAAGCATCTTATTGATATCGGCTCATTTATAAAGGTTGCAAACCGTGAGCAGCTGCCCTCTCACATACATCCCGGACGCTATGTCCTGGATTCTCTGGCCACCAATATCCAGACTGTCAGGAATATAAAATACGGATACCAGACTCCGCTCATGCTGCCTCTGAGCGGAAGAATCAGGCATGCAAAAAACCTTGCCGCAAAACTCGGAAAAAGAATGATGGCAGACTCGGCCGCGTTCATGGAAGCCTTTACGGACAACCAGTATCTTCAGACTCTGGGTACCGATACTGCAAACGTACTTTCTCTTGTCATACCAGATTCCTATGAATTTTACTGGACTGCAACTCCAAAGGATTTTCTGGAAAGGATGAAGAAAGAGTATGACAAGTTCTGGACTGAGGAAAGGCTGCAGAAGGCAAAGAACATAGGTCTAAGCCCAAAAGATGTCTCAATTCTGGCCTCCATAGTTTATGGAGAAAGCAATTATGTACCTGAATATCCGAACATTGCAAGCGTGTATTACAACCGTCTCAAAAAGGGGTGGAAACTTTGCGCAGACCCTACCGTAATTTATGCTACCGGAGATTTTACCATAACCAGAGTTCTCAAACGGCATCTTGAAACCGATTCGCCCTACAACACGTACAAAGTCTATGGGCTTCCTCCGGGCCCTATCATGGCCCCCACCAAAGACTGCCTGGACGGAGTGCTGAACCTGGCCAGGACAGACTATATGTTCTTCTGTGCCAGCCCAAAGTTCAACGGCACGCACCGCTTTGCCAGAAACGAAAGAGAACACTTTGCAAACGCCAGAGACTATCGCCGAGCCTTGGACTCCCTTACACGCGCACGCGCCCAGGCAGCCAGACAGAAAGCTGAGTGAGAGATACTTTTTTTGAAGATTTCAAAAAAAGTGTATCTTTGCACCGGGGTAAGTCATATACGACCAGCTCCCTCAAAACTCCCCCAGGATCGGAAGGTAGCAAGGGTATGAGGTTGTAGCGGTGCGATATATGTAGCTTGCCCCTTCTTTTTGTTAATTTTGCAGCATAATGAAGATAATCGTAGGACTCAGCGGCGGAGTGGATTCCAGCGTTGCAGCCTTGCTTTTAAAGCAGCAGGGCTACAATGTAGAGGCTATGTACATGCAGAACTGGCACGACATAACCGGAACCCTGCACGGCGAATGTGAGTGGGAAGAAGAAAAAGCCGTGGCCGAAATGGTGGCCCGCAAAATTGGCATTCCCTTCCATTTTGTAGATCTGAGCCAAGACTACCGCAAGCAGGTTGTGGACTATATGTTCTCGGAATATGCCGCAGGACGCACTCCCAACCCCGATGTGCTGTGTAACAGCAAGATAAAGTTTGCCTCGTTCCTGGACAAGGTAAGCCAGCTGGGCGGAGACTATGTTGCAACCGGGCATTACTGCAAGAAAGAAACAATAGATGCCGGCGGCCGTCAGATTTGCCGGATACTGGCCGGAGACGACCCTAACAAAGACCAAAGCTACTTCCTTTGCCAACTGACTCAGCAGCAGCTATCCAGAGCCCTCTTCCCCATAGGCCATCTTACAAAGCCCCAGGTCAGAGAAATAGCCCGCCAGGCTTCGCTCCCTTCTGCTGAAAAGAAAGACAGCCAGGGCATTTGCTTTGTGGGCAAGGTTGACCTTCCGGTATTTCTCCAGCAGGTAATCAAGCCAAAGGACGGAAACGTGGTGGAAATCTTTGCAGAAGATTTTGAAAGGATAAAAAGCAGGCAGGCACCGGATGACTACAGCCCCGTAAAATACGCTCCGCAAGACGGAAAGATCATAGGAAAGCACATCGGAGTTCAGTACTACACCATAGGCCAGAGGCATGGCCTGAACATAGGCGGGCATCAGGGCAGCATCTTCATAATTGCCACGGATCCAGTGTCAAACACCATTTATGTGGGAGAAGGCAAAGACCATCCGGGGCTTTACCGCAAAGGCCTCAGAATCAACGCAGGAGAAGTACACTGGATCAGAGACGATCTCAAGATGGACATAGGAGAAGAAAGAGCCTATCTTGTCAGGATACGCTACCGGCAGCCTCTGCAGAAGGCTGTTCTGAATATGCACAAAGACGGAATGTACATACTCTTTGACCAGCCTCAAAGGGGCATTACCCCGGGGCAGTTTGCCGTATGGTATGATCCAAGCGGTGAAATGCTCGGAAGCGGCCCTATAAAGGAGTAGTTATCTCAGCCGCTCCAACGCCTTCTGTACCTCGGCATCAGAGAGGTTGTCGTAGCGGATGTAATGGTCCAGACCGTACAGATTACGGATTATCAGCCCTTTAAGATAGTTCTTAAGTTCACCGGAAGACTTCTGGAGTTCCTCTTCTGTAAACTCAATGCCGTTCTGAGCGGCATAATCCAGAAACTCCTTGAAATACTCGTCAGACACTTCAAACCCCTTTACGAACTTGGAGTATGTGCCGTATTTCTTTTCAAATTCTCTGCGATGATTATCTGAATATATGCCCACAAAATCGCTGAGAATGCCCCTGTTTACAGCCAAAAGATAGCTCTTTGAATAATGCGAGGTATCTACAGGAATATAGACATCGGGGATGATTCCGCCGCCTCCATAGACCGTGCGCCCAAGC
>CALBPX010000003.1 GCA_937899055.1 uncultured Bacteroidales bacterium | reverse complement strand
CGGAGCCGTCTGCGGAAACATCATGGGAGCCCTTCAGGGCCGAAGCGCCATCCCCGCACACTTCACCGAGCATCTGGAGCTTCTGGATGTCATTGAGGAGATTGCTGGTGACCTTTTTACCGGATGTATCATCAGCGAATACGATCACTACGGTTCTCCGGAGAAAGAGCGCTGGGACATGAAGTACTGCGAAGCACATCATTGGGTTCCACGGGTGTCTCCATGATGCCTGTTTTCCGCAATGGGACACCCATTTTAGTAATTCCGTGCATATTCCCAAAGCGAGTGTCTGCAAAAAAACAAAAGTGAAATACTGCAAAAGCCAAAGTAAAATTGCGATACAGGATATAATTTCCAACACCAGACTTCTACGCTCCGCTCTTATCCAGAGGGCCGCTCATCAAAGTGTTGAGGCCGCAAAATTGTACGAAGAATATGTTTTGGGTTGAAACCATAAAAAATTACGAAAATTTTATGGTTGCAACCACAAAATGATTATCTCTGCAGAGAGCCAATTAAGCTTTGAGGCAAAGGTAAGACATTTGACCAGATTGCCGATGTCCCGGACAGCTACCTCGCAGTAGATGATACAGAGGTCGGGCATGGCAATCGCATCCCGCTTTGGCTGTTCGGCTTCTTGTATTAGATTTCAGGCTGATCTACTCCAATTGACAGGATTCGGATCAAATATTACTGTTTTGAGGGATAAATACCAAGACTTGAGTTTTGTCTCATATCCTTGACTAAGTGGAGCATAGGGGAGTCGGACCCCTGACCTTTTGAATGCCATTCAAACGCTCTGCCAACTGAGCTAATGCCCCAACGGGACTGCAAATTTAACAACAATTCTCGTTATTGCAAATCCGCAGCCACAAGTAAATTCTACTTCGGCTGGATGTAGCGGTCTCCGGTCTGTTGTTTTACGGCTTCAATGAATGCCGGGGCATAAGCAGGAGAAGTGTGTCTTCCGGGGGCCAGTTCTCCGTCCTTGGAAGGGAGCATAATCTGATCGTTATGCTTGACTATCAAGAATCTTGCAAGTTTGTCCCAGCGCTTCATCATCCGGTCTGTATATTCCTCAGTCTTGCGCGTAAGAAAATCGCTGAGTTCACTTCTGGTCATTTTGGCGGCAGCTTCCTCAACTTTTTTCTGGTCTTCTGCATAAAAGTCTTCCAGCTCTTTTTGGGCATCGCGGAGGTCACCAATCATTGCGCTCCATCTTGGATAGACCATATTGGCCACAAAGTTGTTCATCCAGAAGGCACTTCCGGTTGAAAACTCCCGGATATTGTTGTTCTCCCTGCGGAAGGGCTCAGGTATGCGGTTGATGCCGCAATACACTGGTACATAGGCCACCATGGTAGCATCGTCTAAGTTGAAGTAGGTGACTCCGCCCAGCGCATCCGGCAGCCAGTCTCTCATCTGGCAGACCATGGTCATTCCGCTCTGCTGGCAACCGATTGGCCTTTCGCGGAACATCTTGGTTGAGTCCTGAGAGTAGAAGTTTACGGGCTGGTTGCGGTATGGCGAAGCCCAAGGGCCTGCACTTATGTCCGCAGTCATGTCAAGAGCCGTTCCTTCGTAATGGTCTCTCATATCGTTCATAAGGTCTCTTACGCTGACTGGTTTGTTGGGCTTGATCCACAGAGGAAGATGGTTGCAGACCTCAGTCTTGCCGTTGATGAACGGAAGATAGGCGTCAATTTCCTCTGTATTGTAGTGATGACGGAAGAAGCTCCATACGCGGGCCTCGCAGTAGCGTATCTTTCCAAAGTCCATGGGCTGGTATGCTTCCCTGAAGCTGAAGTCTTTGTCCTGTCCGCTGTAGTAACCCATCTCGCGGGCAAAAGAAATCACATCTGCAGAATACATACATTCATCTTCAACGATGCAGAATCCCAGCTTCTTGTCTGCCTTCTTGGCCTGAGGAAACTGCATGATGCGACTGGAGTTGGCGTATGCGGTTATGCAGTCGTCCGGCAGACGCATGGCTACCCATACGGCACCTTTGCGGTCTTTGCCCTTGCCTATGATTTCCATAATCCAGGCTTCGTTCTTGTCGCAAACGGCAAAGGATTCTCCGGTTGAGTTGTAGCCATATTCCTGAACAAGGTTGTGGATGATCTGTATGGCTTCTCTGGCAGTTGTGGCCCTCTGGAGAGTTATGTTCATAAGGGTGAAGTAGTCAAAATAACCGTCTGGGTTGCGGAGTTCCTTGCGGCCATCCCATGTGGTTTCCACTATGCTGACCTGATGATCGTTCATCAGGGCTACAACTCCAAATGTATAAGGCACTTGAGCTATTATCCTCTGCCCTCTCTGCGGTCCCCAACCGCGAATGTTCAGAACTTCGTCTGAGGGGTGGATTCCTGGGGCTTGGAAGCTCAGCGATGCGGCATAGCCGAATCCGTCGCAGTTGTAGGTGCACATTACGCTACCGTCTGCCGAGGCTTTCTTTCCTACGATGAGGTTGGTGCAGGCATCAGTCGGAGACGACTGCGCCAGAAGCAGTATGCTCAAAATAACGGTTAACAGTTTCTTCATAAAAAATCTGGTTTAAAATCAGTACTTGAATGTTTACAATGCCATATTCTTCCCCAAAGTTATGCAATTGTTCCTTTTTGAGCAAGGCCAAGTTTCTCTGTCATTTGCAATTCAAAGGAATATTGCTATATTGCCACAGTAAACCCATAACATCCATAACATCCATAACATCCGCAACATCCACAACAACAATCCAATCATCGGAATTCTTCATTAATTCAATCATCATAATCCATTATTCATCCTTAAACAGTTCAACAATGAAAAGATTCATCAGTTTTCTCGCAATTGCATGCATAGGAGCATTGGCATTCGTTTCCTGCGGACAGTCAGGCTCAAAAGAAGGCCAGACCAAAGCCACCAAAGCCGACACCCCTTCTGAAATAGTAAAGAAGTCTTTGGAATGCATCCAGAAGGGCGATTTCGTGGGTGCAATGAAGTTCGTAAAAGATGCCGAAGAAACCCCGGAAGAAGAACTTAAATCCTCTGCAGCATTGATAGAAAGTCTCTATGGTTTTTTAGGCGGTATCAAGAGCTATGAAATTGTAGAGGAACAAATCTCCGAAGACGGACAAAATGCTACCGTCAAGACAGATTTTGTCTATGGCAACGGAGAAACCAAAAAGGGCGACGAAACCAGACTTGTCATGACAGACAAAGGTTGGAGAATGCTAATGTAGCTTTTTCCGATACTCGAATGGTGTTGTTCCGAGCTGCTCCTTAACATAGCGGCCAAAATATGATGAGTTGGGGAAGCCGAGCTCATCGCTGATTTCTTTTGCACTCAGATCTGTGTTCCGCAAGTAGTTTATTATGTCTTCATTGACATATTCCGTTATCCATTCGGTGGGGGATTTCCCGCTGACTGTGCGGCATACGGTTGACAGGTATTTTGGAGTGATGCACAGTTCATCTGCATATATGGCCACGCTCTGTTTCTTTACATGGCGGCGGGTGATGTTTTCCAGAAAACGCTGAAATAAGGTTTCCATTCTGGAGGGCCTTTCGCTCAGTGTAGATGTTTGGTGGTCTGGGGTAGCAATCATTAACATTTCGCACAACTCAAGCAAGACAGCTCTGAGCAAACTTACCTGAATCTCGTTTCTGAAGGGGCTGTCTTTATGCTTCCAATGATAATGAAGGTTGTTGTATATGCCCAGCCTTTGGGGTTCGGCATCAAGAATTATGCATCGCTCCCTGTAAACGATGTTGTTCCATATAAGCATCTGATTCTGAAGTATGCGGCGTAGTAATCTGTCGCTGATGCACATTACCTCGCTTTTGAAGTCGGGGCTGATCATGAAATTAGACAGTACTGAGTGACTGTGGCTGATGAATATCTGCCCTGCCTGAACGGTTGTAGGGAAACCAGCTACATCCAGGCTAAATTTTCCTGAAATACAGGCGGCTATTATGTTGAATGAAACTTTGCGGGCAGAAAAGTCCGGCAGTTCACTCAGATCTTCTATGATTATCAGTTCGTCCTGGCTGAGTTTGAAAATTTCTTCTCCGTTAAGTATGTGCGTTACATCTTTGAGGCTGGTTTGAACAATTGTCCTTGAGTCCATATTGCTGTCTGGTTTTGGTACATCCCAAAGTTCGGTGTTTTTATGTCATATAGGAAAGATTTTATGACACAGATTTCCTTTTTTATGTCCTATTTACTCCCTAACTTGAATATAGGACATTTTTTACGCCAATCCGTCAAGGGGAAAAGGGCTACGGATAAAGAAATTTGTGGCCAAAATCTGCGGATATGAATTTGAAGGAAATTACGATTTTTCTACTCGCATGCACACTGCTGTTCAGCGGATGTGGCGGCAACAATGAGCAAAATGTAGGGCCCAGAACCGTAAAAGTCAAGACCTTAACTGCAGAAGCCGTTCAGTCTGCATCAGGTCAAGGTTATAGCGGTACGATAGAGGAAGTAAGCGGTTCTTCCTTGAGTTTTTCTTCTTTGGGCACTGTCAGGAACATTTATGTAAGTCAGGGGCAGATGGTAGCTCAGGGGCAGTTGATTGCAACCTTGGACCAGACCTCCGTTCAGAGCGCATACGATGCTGCAGTGGCGGCTAAGGAACAGGCCTTGGATGCGCAGCAACGTCTTGGCCAGCTCCACGACTCCGGAAGTCTTCCTGAGATAAAGTGGGTGGAGGTTCAGACTCAGGTCCGTCAGGCAATTTCTGCGGAAAATATAGCCAGGAAAGCGTTAGCGGATACTCGCCTGTGCGCGCCGTTCAGCGGGTATGTTTCTGAAAAACAGGCCGAAGCAGGACAAAGTGTGGCACCCGGAGTTCCCATAGTTAAACTCGTGAGGATAGACCGGGTAAAGGTAGTTATAAGCGTTCCGGAAGAGGAAATTGCCAGAATCAAGATGGGGCAGGTCTTGAATGTGGAGGTTCCGGCTTTGGGAGGAAAGCGGTTTGAAGCCACGGTTGCGGAGAAGGGCGTTACGGCAGATGCACTCTCCAGATCTTACGGAGTAAAAGGCGTTATTGCTAATCCGCACAGGGAGCTTCTGCCCGGTATGATTGCAACGGTAAGTATCCGGGACGGTCTGTCTGACAATGGTTCTGTTTCAGGTAATGTTCCTCAGGCGATGGTTCTTCCGGCTGAGATTATACAGATAGATGCTGACAACAGGCCGTTTGTCTGGGTTGTGGAGGAGGGCCGGGCTCAGAAAGTTTATTTGCAACTCGGGGCTAATATCGGCGATGCTGTGCAGGTGCTTGGCGGTCTTGAACCAGGGGTCAAAGTCATCTGCGAAGGTCAGCACAAGGTCAGCCGCGGAATGAAAGTATCAGAATAGCTGTGGTTTGTTATGGCAGGAAAGAAAAGGAATCTGGTGGAGTGGGCCATGCACTACAGCGAGATAGTGATCTTGGTCACATGTGTCCTGATAGGTTTTGGTATCTACGGACTTTCGGCAGTAAACAAGAATGAGTTTCCGGATATAATCATAAGGCAAGGTGTAGTTATTGCAGTCTATCCTGGAGCATCCGCTTCAGATGTGGAGCAGCAGGTTACAAAACCCATTGAACAGTATGTGTTCACATACAAGGAGGTAAACAAGCAAAAGACAAAATCCTACTCCCGGAATTCGGTTGCCATAGTTCAGGTTGAGTTAAACGACGACATTCCGGACAAGGAAGAGTTCTGGGCAAAGTTCAAGCATGGTGTAAACTCTTTCAAGGCTACTCTCCCTCAGGGGGTTCTGGCCGTTCAGGTCAACGATGATTTTGGAGACTCTTCAGCCATGCTCATAACCATGGAGTCAGAGGACAAAACCTATCGCGAGCTTGAAGATTATATGGCTGAGCTCAAAGATCGCCTCCGTACTGTGGAAAGCGTGGGACGTATTACCGTGGTAGGGCAGCAGAAGGAGCAGATCAGCATATATCTGGATTATGACCGTCTGGCCCATTATGGAATATCTGACAAAACTATTGCCCTTACCCTCAAGACAAAGGATTTTGTATCAACGGCCGGAACTCTCAGGAACGGATCCTATGACTCTCCGGTTTATGTAAGTCATTCTCTGAACCTTGCGGCGGATGTAGAGAACACAATTATACTCAGCGATCCTAGAGGTATGGTTGTAAGGCTCAAGGATGTTGCGGATATTAGGCGAGAGTATCCGATTCCGTCATCCTATGTCACCAACAATGGAGTAAAGTGCATTGTACTGAGCGTAGAAATGAAGCAAGGCCGGAACATTACGAAAATGGGCGATGAAATTTACAAAGTGCTTGACAGTTTTGAACCAACATTGCCGGACGATGTGCACCTTTTCCGCATAACAGACCAGGCAAAGGTGGTAAAGGATTCCGTTGTGAATTTCCTGAAAGAACTGCTGATAGCCATCGTGGCCGTAATTTTTGTGGTAGTGATGCTGCTGCCTTTGCGCGTGGCCTTGGTTGCCGCTTCCACCATTCCCATATCCATCTTCATAGCCTTGGGCGGCTTCTATGCCTTTGGTGTAGAACTGAATACAGTAACATTGGCTGCACTTATAACTACCTTGGGAATGATTGTAGATAACTCCATCGTAATCATAGATTCGTATGTGGAAAAGATTGGTGAAGGAATGTCGCGCTGGCATGCTTCCATAGAGAGCGCAACCCATTTCTTCAAGTCTATACTTACAGCAACTCTGGCCATATCGGTGACATTCTTTCCGTTTCTTGCAACCACTACCGGTTCTATGAACGACACGCTGCACTATTTTCCTTGGGCAATATCAATAGTGCTTTTTGTATCTCTGGCTGTAGCGGAACTTGTGGTGCCGTTCATGCAATACTGGTTTATAAGAGAACCTCCGGCATCCGGCCAGGATAAGAAGTTCAGTTTCCTGAGTATTTTGCAACGGGGGTACGAGTGGCTTCTGGAACGCAGTTTCAGACATACAAACGCAGTATTGGGCGGAGGAGTTCTTGCCGTCATCCTGGGAGCACTGATACTTCTCAATCTTCCGCAGCGACTGATGCCGGTTGCAGAACGTAACCAGTTTGCCGTGGAGATATATCTTCCCACCGGCACCTCAATTGAAAAGACCGCTGCTTTGGCCGATTCCATAGAAAATCTTCTGCACAAAGATGAGCGTATAGTTTCTATAGCATCGTTCAAAGGCACTGCTTCTCCGAGGTTCCACATGGTCTATGCACCTCAGTTCGGTGGCAGTAACTATGCGCAGTTCATAGTTAACACCACTTCTCCCAAGGCTACGGAGCAGATACTCAAAGAATACAAACCGGTGTATGAAGAAGCGTTTCCGGAAGCATATGTCCGTTTCAAACAACTTTCTTACGGCTCGGAAACCAACCCGATAGAAATACGCCTTTCCTGTCAGGACTGGAATACCCTTAAGACAATTACGGACTCTCTGACCGGAGTGCTTCGTAACCATCCTAGTCTCAAGCTGGTACGCAACGATATGAACGAGCCCCTGCTTACAACCCGCATTAAGTTGGACAATGAAAAGGCATCCCGACTGAACATTTCCAATCTGGATGCGGAACTGTCTATGATGATGCGTTATAACTCATCGGGCCTGCCTCTGGCAACCATTTGGCAGGACGACTATGCAGTAAATGTATGTCTCAAGGGAACCCGTTCTGAACGTTCGGACCGTCAACAGTTGGAAAATGAACTGATATCAGCCAACGGAGGTTTGCGTAAGGTTCCGCTGAGGCAGGTGGCAACCGTAACCCCGCAATGGGAGGACGGTCAGATAGCTCACCGTAACGGCCTCCGTACTGCCACAATAATCAGCGAGGTAAGAGATGGGCTTAATGTCACCGATGTTACATTAAAGTTGCAGAAACAGCTGAAAGACTTTCAGTTTCCGGAAGGCGTGACTATGGAGTGGGGAGGAGAAATCGCTGAGAACTACAGCAGTCTTCCCCAGTTGTTTGGCGCCTTGATAATAGCGGTTATCATTATCTTCTTCCTGATGCTCAGCCATTTCAAAAAAGTATCCACTTCTATGGTGCTGCTTTCCAGCCTTACGCTCTGCTTCTTAGGAACGGCGGTAGGGCTTATGATAACAGGGGAATTTACCATGACCAGTGTGCTCGGCTTTGTATCGCTGATGGGAATTCTGGTGCGTAATGCAATCATAATGTATGACTATGCAGAAGAGTTGCAAATAAATGAAAAACTCAGTGCAGCAGATGCAATATTCCTATCTGCCAAACGTCGTATGAGACCTATATTCCTGACATCCGCGGCAGCTTCAATGGGAGTGGTTCCTATGATACTTAGCGCATCCCCGCTTTGGGGGCCAATGGGCAATGTAATCTTTTACGGAACGCTCATAACTATGGTGTTCATACTTATTGTATTGCCTGTGGCATACTGGAAAATATTAAACCGCAGCAGCAAACTTACCATCCGACTTCAAAACCCTGAACAAGAATGAGATACTTGAATATGTCATATTTGAAACTGCATATGGTTGTCCTGGCCCTTATGCTGCTGTCCTATGCAGGACTTTCGGCGCAGCAGACCTACACTCTCCAGGAGTTGAAAGATTTGGCCCTCCAGAACAACATTGCCGTGAGTAACGCACGTCACAATATGGAGGCCGCCCGTCTGCAGCGCAAAGAGGCTTTTACCAAATATTTTCCGAGTGTAAGTGCCACGGGCTTTTCGTTTGAAGCAAACCGTGGAATGGCAAAGATGGAGATAGAGCCCGCTGAACTCTTCTCCGACGACATTGGTGCAGTCTTGTCCGGAATTCTTCCTGCCGAAGCTCTTTCCGCATTAGGAAGTCCCATAGGCATATCTATGTTGAAAAACGGTTCACTTGCCGGTGTTACAGCCTTGCAGCCAATCTTTGCCGGAGGCCAGATCGTAACCGGAAACAAACTTGCCAAAATCGGTGAGGAAGTAAGTGCATTGCAATTCCAACTTTCTGAGAACGAGGTAGAACTCCAGACGGAACAATATTATTGGCAGCTTGTATCTCTGCAGGAGAAACTTAAGACTCTGGATGCTGTGGACAGTCTTCTTGCAACCATACATAAAGACGTGGATATAGCGGTGCGTGCTGGAGTTGCAATGCGGAACGATCTTCTTCAGGTTCAACTTCGCCGCAGCGAGATTGAAAGCCAGAGAGTAAAGCTGGACAACGGAATCTATGTAGTGAGTCTGCTCATGGCCCAATACTGCGGACTTGACAGCCCGGACCTCAAAGTCCGTTCTCCTTTTACCGATAATCTTCTTTCCGGATCTGTACGGCCTGTAGAGCAGCCTGATTCTGCCGTCCACCTTCAATCAGCATATGTCCAGGACGGACATATATCTCAGGAGCAGTTCGTTTTGGAACGCTTGCCTGAATATCAGCTTCTGGAGAAGCAGCTGCAGGCAGCTGACCTGCAGATTCGGATGGCTAAGGGGCAGAATCTTCCTACTGTGGCTCTGGGGGCTGGTTACGCATACCATAATCTGTTGGACAATGACCGGAGGTTCGGGATGGTATTTGCCACTGTGAGTATTCCTATATCAGATTGGTGGGGTGGATCTTATGCCGTAAGGCGCCGCAAGTTAGAGCAGCAAAAGGCACAGGATCAGCTCAGCAACAATGCCCACCTT
>CALBPX010000002.1 GCA_937899055.1 uncultured Bacteroidales bacterium | reverse complement strand
CCTCATTCCGATATTTTTGATACCGACTGGAGCCACGGAACACATTGGCTTAAGAGGTTCATAAGCGGGCTTGTAGTGCCGGTTGCCATGACGGGCCTGGACCAGTCTATGATTCAGAAAAGCCTGAGCTGCAAGAATGTAAAGGAAAGCCAGAAGAACATGATGACCTCTGTTGCCATGATGATTCCGGTGAATCTGCTGTTTTTGATTATAGGAGCCGTTCTTGCAATCTTCATGACCAACCATCCTGAACTTCTTTCTTCTGTTACAAAGGCTGCCGGCGGAGTTGAGGCTGACAAGATATTCCCCACAGTTGCCCTCAGTCTCAGGCCGATAGTTGGAGTCATTTTCTTTATAGGACTTATTTCCGCAGCTTATCCTTCATGCGCAAATGCCATAACCTCTCTTACTACATCGGCGAGCATAGATCTCATCGGGATGGATAAGAAAGAATGGTCTGAGGAGAGGAAGAAGAGCGTGCGTCAGAGAGTCAACATCCTCATTTCTATTCTGTTTGTGGCTATGATGGTGGCGTTCAACTATCTCAAGAGCGATTCCGTAATCAATATGGTTTATGCAATTGCATCATATACTTACGGCCCTCTGCTCGGTCTTTTCATGTACGGCATCATTACAAAGATGGGCACTTGCGACAAGGCGGTTCCGTTCATCTGCATTCTGGTTCCGGTTGTCTGCTACTGCATTCAGAACAAGGTGTTCGGCTTTGGCTATGACTTCGGTTTTGCCCTGATAATAGTGATTGCCGCGCTTACATTCCTGGGAATGTTGCTGTTTGCACGCAAAAAAAGCCCGGAAAGTGTCTAGGTTTTAAAAACAGATTGTTAACTTTGCACGGATATATATAATTCAGCTATGTCTAACTCTATAATCATAAAGAAGGAGGCCGGAGTATGATTAAGGTGTTCTACAAATCTAGGGGGCAGATCCTTACTACCTCTGATGTTAAGGAATTGACCGAGAACTTGGGGTTTGATGATGTTCTGTGGATAGATTTGTATGAACCTGACAGAGTTGAGACACAAGCGGTTGAAGAGTTTCTGGAAACCACTCTGCAGAGCAGGGCTCAGGCTGAGGAAATTGAGAGCTCTTCACGCTATTCTGAAACAGACAGTGCAATCTTTGCAAATACGGACTTCATTTCCCCGGGGCCTGACAGCTATACCGAGGAAAGCGTTTCTTTTGTGATAAACGAGGGCGTGCTGGTGACCACCAGGCAGGCTCCCCTGAGGACAATTACCGAATTCCAGAAGCGGATGGGTTATTCCTACAAGCTCTATCCTACCGGCTATCACATTTTTGTGGCCATTATGGAGAATAGGGTGGACCTTGATGCCGACATGATTGAGGTTATGGCCAAGGAAATTGAAAAATTTGGCCGCAATGTAAATGTAGGGGCAAAGGTGAACGAGGATTTCCTCTTGGATATCAATCAGATGCAGGAGAATACGATGCTCGTCAGAGAAAACATCGTAGATAAGCAGAGGATTGTTACTGCCCTTATCCGTTCAGACAAGTTCCCGAGCGATATCCGTCCGAGGCTGGATGTGTTGGTAAACGACATAGCCTCTTTGCTGAACCACACCAACTTTAATTTTGAAAGGCTTGAATATCTGCAAAATACCGTACTGGGTCTGATTAATCTGGAGCAGAACAAGATTATGAGGGTCCTGACTTACGTATCTCTTCTGTTCATGCCTCCGACACTTATTTCCGGAATCTACGGAATGAACGTCAGGCTTCCGATTTTCGGAGAAAACTTTGGGCTCACCGATTTCAGCATTATTGTGTTTGTGATGCTGGTTTCGGTATTTCTGGCTTCGCTGTTCTTCCGAAAAAGAAAAAGGTAATGGCAGTTCTGGGTATAGATTTAGGTGCTACAAAAATTTCAGCTGCACTTTTTGACTCTGAAGGCAACTTTCTGGAAAGGCGTTACAGCCTGCTGGAAGGCCGCGGCGGCAACGAGGCCGGAGATTTCATCTGCTCCGTAATTGCCTCTTTATGTAAAAATTTCAAAGTAGAGGGGGCGGGTATCTGCGTTCCCGGAATAGTATATTCCAAGAAAGGTACCGTATGGGCTCCGAACATCCCCGGCTGGGATGATTATCCGCTTTTGGAAAAACTCAGAAGCGCACTTGGAAACATAAGAGTTGAGATAGAGAGCGACCGTACCTGCTATATCCTGGGCGAAAAGTGGAAGGGAGCGGCCAGAGATTGCAGCAATGCAATATACCTTGCCGTAGGAAGCGGCATAGGAGCCGGTATCCTTCTGGACGGCAGGGTAATACACGGGGCAAACGACATAGTGGGAGCTACCGGCTGGATGGCTCTGGAAGGAGATTATGACAAAGACTGGGACCGGTGCGGATGCTTTGAAACCTTTGCTTCCGGCAACGGAATAGGCTATCAGGCCACCAAACTCTACGGCCGCAATGTTTCTTCCTACCAAGTGTTTGAAGACTTTTCAAAAGGCGTGGAACCTGCCGTAAAGGTCATCAGTAAGGCGGTTCAGATGTGGGGCAAGGGTGCGGCCAACCTGGTAAGCCTCTTCAATCCGGAGATTATAGTCTTTGGCGGTGGAGTTTTTTCAGGCCCGCCCAAGGAACTGATACCGGACATTTATGCCGAGGCCCAGAAATGGGCGCAGCCTATTGCCATACGCACTGTCCGCTTCTGTGCTTCCGAGGTAGGGTCCGATGCAGCATTGCTGGGGGCCGGCTATCTTGTGGCCCGGTAGCGGTTGAAGATGAGTATATCGCTGAGAATTAGATAAATACTATATGAAAAAATTAAGTTTAATTGTAATGATAACAGCATCGGCTCTTATCTCTGCCTGCAATTCTTCCAACGAAGAGCCGCAGCAGTTCATTGGGAAACAGGACGTTTCTCTGAATTCTGATTTGATGACTCCGGAAGCCCTTTGGGCTATGGGCAGGATAGGCGGAGTGCAGCCATCTGCCGACGGACAAAAGATACTCTACAACGTTTCGTACTACAGCGTGGCTGAAAACAAGAGCCATACGGTAATCTGTCTTATGAACGCCGACGGGTCTGACAATAAGATTCTTACCAAATCGGTTAAGAGCCAGGGCGGGGCTGTTTGGCTTGGAGGCAAGATTGCCTACCTTTCTTCCGAAGACGGCGTAAGTTCCGTATGGGTAATGAATGACGACGGAACCCTTCCAAAGAAAATTGTTGCAAAAGATTCCAACGGTGAGACTCTGGAAGTGGAGGACTTCCTGTTTTCACCGGACGGCAAGAAGGCTGTCCTCATAGCCGAGGTACCATACGAAGGGTCTGTAGTCCTTGGCAGGAACAAATATGCAGACCTGCCTAAGACAACGGGCAGGCTGGTTACCGATGTAATGCACAAGCATTGGGACGAATGGGTGGAAAGCATTCCGCATCCATTTATTGCTGAGTATGACGGCAATGCCTTTACCAATGTCAAGGATATTCTGGAGGGCGAAATGTTTGAATGTCCTTCAAAGCCGTTTGGCGGAAGCGAGCAGATTGCCTGGAGTCCGGACAGCAGAAAAATAGCCTATTCCTGCAAGAAGATGACAGGGCTTGATTATGCAGTAAGCACAGATTCAGATATTTACGAGTACGATATTGAGGCCGGTACCACACGTAACCTCTGCAAGCCTGAAGGTTATGTAAGGCCACAGGTCAAATATGATGAGTCTTTGCAGAACCAGAGCGTAAACCAGAACGCCGAGGACCTCAACATGGGCTACGACACCAATCCTTCCTACAGCCCCGACGGAAAGAAGGTTTCCTGGATGAGCATGGAAAGAGACGGCTACGAGAGCGACCGTACCCGCCTTTGCGTCCTGGATTTGGAATCCGGGGCCAAGACTTATGTTACCGAGCAGTTTGAGAGCGGCGTTGACGATTATATCTG
>CALBPX010000001.1 GCA_937899055.1 uncultured Bacteroidales bacterium | reverse complement strand
AATCTGTCGCCGAACTCCTTGCCCTCGCAAGGGAAGAACTCGTCAATCAGGGTTATGTCATAGAGAAGAAAGCTTTTCACGATGCGGTTGAGAAGGTCGAGCCGGAAGTGATGAAAGAGGTGGAGGAAAAGGTTCGTATAAAAACAATAGACGAACTTAAAAAGCGAAATGAACTTAAAACGTGGTTGTATATAGTTGATAAAGTTTTGACTGATTACAATGGTATTGGACAATATCTTGACAATTCTGAGTGTCATAGGATAGCTGAAGAATTACGAGAAAAATACTGTTTTGATGATACAAGTTTTGATTGGGACAGAACATTTCGTAAAGGATTAGAATCCGGAACTAACTTTGGATATAATAAAGCCTTGAAGGACTTGCCGAGGTGGAAGAAAGTTAAGGGCATATACACAGGGCAAACCACAGTTGTTATCGGATACACCAAAGATGAAGATAAACTCTATCGCAACGGTAGGGTCATCACGCTGGATGAACTCGAAAAACTCCCCGGCTTCAAGGAGGCTTGAGTATGAAGATTAGACTTGCGAAGAAGATTCTGCTTAGCAGGTTTTATTATCAGAAGCACCGCAAGCAAAGGCCCGACTACTATGATGAGGAAAGGCGGTCTATTGTCTCTCCGTCATTCCACGACTTGCCTGATATCCGCAGGGCAAAGGTCAGATACTACAAGTGGTTGGGAGTTTACAAGAAAAAGGAGAATAGCCATGAGTAAAAACTGTAATAAAGGCATCGGAGGCCGAGAAAAGCAATACGCCGACAGATGCTATTGGCTCTACAACGGAGAATGCATCCGTCCTGACAAAGAGCCGTGTTTGTATAACCTTGGAAAGAAAGCAAATGGAAACAGAACTGATTTATATTCTGTCGGAAGACCCTGATATATTAACATTGAATGAGCAAATGATTTGTTATGATTATGAGTAAGCAAGCAGAGCAAAGGGCAATTGAAGCCTATCCATTTCTCCCCACAAATGTCAACAACGATGTATGGGATGATAATAAAGAACCACGAGCTATTTACCTGCAAGGCTACGAGCAGGCCGAGAAAGACCTTGCGCTGACAAAAGATGATGTGTGGACTATCTACAATCTTGTCCGAGAACTACAAGTCAAGTATTCCGCCACAGATGGATGTCTGCAAGAAGTCGCTGATATTTTTAACGAACAGAGAAACAATCCGAAAAAGGGGCTATAGTAGGTATAACACAAGCCACTCGCCTGAGCCCCTGAACCTCCCTCAACGCATAGGTGACAGACCATTCCGTAATTGGATAGGAGTGCAGTAGCGGTGGCTTTTTAACAAGACAATGATATGACACCAAAACAACTATCAACCGCACGGCGGATTATCGGGAAGCCGTGGTACAGGAAGTGGCGGATCTGGACAATCCGCAAGGAGTTCCGGCAGTGGGACAAGGCTCTGGTACACGACCTGGTGCCATCAATTGGTGAGTGCTGCCGCAATATGGAACGGCTGGCACGGAAGGAAGAATGGTATGTAAACAAGCACAGCAATGGATAAAGACACCCGCAAGAAGATTCGGCAGGACATAAACCAGTCCACCATCCCGGAGGAAATGAGCGTCCTGTACATGATGGCCAATGCGACGGACATTATGTGCAACATGATATTCAACCGCATAAAGGCCGTGTACGTGCGCAACGGCTACAAGATAAACGAGAACGAGCTGCTGACCGGCATCAACGACTACTGCAAGAGCGTGAAGAGGGCATCGGCCCAGTTCTTTCAGCGCATAGAGCCGCAGGTGCAGGGCGCAACGTGGGGACGGCATCAGGACGAGGAACATCCCGACGCACCAGGAGACAGCGACGCATATACGAATTTCATGGAAGACGGAAACGAAATCTGCCGCCTTGTCCTCCTGTACACCGACCGCTGCGCCCGCAGCCAGCAGAACTACGGCAAAGTCTTCAAGACCCTTCGGCAACTGCCCTCCGGCGGTCTCATCAAGGACGAAGACATAGCCCGCTACAAAATGAAGTAGTTTGGGTAAAGATAGACCAAGCCCCCCAAAGGCAAGGTCTATCTTCGCGTATATGTATTACGTAATTGACAAACCAGCCCTGCTGGAGAGCATCAGAGAGGAAGTGTCGCACGTGGCCGATGAGGCATACAGCGAGGACGGCACGGCCCTCTACGACAGTGTGATGGTCACCCTCCGCGACAAACACAAGCTGGAAGGCTTCATTGACGATGCCGTGAGCGCCTTCGTGCGTCGGGAGTTTGACATCACCAAGTACAGCCCGGAGACCTACACGGACGAGTATGGAGAAGCGCAGCTTTCGGGTCGTATGCGTCTCCAGTTCCACGTCCCTGACTTTGACGAGACCATGGCCGATGCCGCCAAGGCCGAGCTTGACCGCTACATTGTGATGTACGCCTGTTCCTCCCTTTTCCAGCAGCGCCGCGCAACCGTCGTGCCCGAATACACCAACCGCACCCAGAGCGCCATGGACAAGGCCGTGGCCCTTCTCAAATACCGTAAACACCCCGTAACGCAATGGTAATCGTCCTTTACACAGAAGAACTGGTGAACAACCTCCGCACCATCTCCCACAGGGAGGTAGCGGCCATTGAAGACCCTGACGCACGTTACAGGGCCGAGGCCGGCAGCGAGAAACTGACGGAAATCTACCGCTGCATCTGGGAGGCATTTGCCCGCCTGTCCGCAAGGTGCAGCCGCTGGCTCAAAGCAACCTACCAGCATCGGCGGGACAATGTAATGGACGTGCCTACGCAGTTTACCTTTGAGTTCGTTCTGTCCGAGCGCCGGAGCATCAATAACTCCGAGCCGCTGCTGAACGAAATGCACACCTTCATGGTGGAGTATGCCCTTTCCAAGTTCTACTCTATCGTGAACCAGGGCGAGCTCTCCAACAAGCACAGTCTCCTTGCGCTGGATGCAGGGAACAACATAGACCAGATACTTTACACCAAGCAGCCGCCAAGAGTATGAACCACCCCATAGTACCATACGGCTATCGTCCGGTTATCCTTGCCAGCGACCAAAAAGCCGCCAGCAAGGCCCGCACCATAGAAATCTACAAGAACGAGGTGTTCAAGGACATAGACCTGTACACCCACAAGCATGTGGATGCCCGTGAGGACATGGGCCTTCGCACCGGCAATGCCGTGAGCTCCGACAACTCCGAGAACGTGGACGGGGCAGTGATTGCCCGTTACGTGGAGTTCAGGGATGCGCAGCTCCGCACCAAGATCCAGTTCGCCCTTGCCCCGGAGAGTGAGGACTATGCCGACGATGACATCACCCTGGAGAAGAACAAGTACACCTACCACCTCATTGTGCCCGACGGCTTCAACGACAACACCCTCCGTCCCCTTGCCGAGTACATTCACCGCTTCCTGGTATGGGGAGCCCTGTTCGACTGGTACAGCCAGTTCGGGATGAATCAGGCCGCAGTATATGACACCGGCACCCTGCTGGACAACATTACCGGAATCCTCCGTGGCCCGTCCATAGTGAAACGGCCCATGCAGCCCTTTGGCCCTAAAGAAAAAATCTATTAGCGTATGGCCGACGAACCCAAAGATACCAAGTTCAAGAAAGGCAGGCCCAAGACTGGAGGCCGCAAGGCGGGAACCCCGAACAAAATCACCAAGGAAAAGCGCGAGATTATTGCCAAGTTCATTGATGACAAGTGGGACGAGTTCCAGAGCGCCTTCGACGACCTCAAGCCCAACGAGAAATGCAGCATCATGGTGAGCCTGCTGCCCTTCGCCTTCCCGAAACTGGCGCAGGTGGACTATAAAGACAATACCCCCGTGAAGACACTGGCTGACGAGCTGGACGAAATCTCCGGAGAAAAAACACGTGGATAATGACAGAGCATCCGTGGCAAACAATACTTGGGCAAGCACCGGCCAAATCCAATGCGTACAAAATAATACGTATTGCCGGGCATACTACACTCGGAAAGACAACAGCTACCAAGCGATACGAGGATTCCTTCTATATTCAGGTAGGCCCTTACAAGGGATTGAACATAGAAGGATACTTTGAGCTGCATGTGCGCGTGTACTTCACCACCATGAGCCATGATCTGGACAACTCACTCAAAATCATCCTGGACTGCCTGCAATACACCAAGACCATCAAGAACGACAACAAGTGCACCCGCATTGTGGCAGATAAGTTCATTGACAAGAACAATCCCCGGATTGAGTTCCGGCTGGTGGAGGTGTAGTGTGCGACCTATCCTTTGGTGAGATACTCTGTCTTGTAATCCCAAACGGGGTCATTAATATAATGGACGATGTACTTGTAGATTTCAGTTATCTGCTTTTCTGTGGCGTAAATCTTCACGTCGCGGTTCTGCTTGAAATACTCGTCGTACTTCACTCCGTTGACAAGTGCATCAACAGGACTTCCGAAAGGCATTAGGGAGCCAGGACGGACGGCATCCCATTTAGTTCCGGTCAATTCTATTTCGGCCAGCGAGTTCCTGTAACAACACAGATAGCGCAGGTTTGCGCATTGGCTTAAGTCAAGGGAAAAAAGATTGTTCATCGCACAATAAAGGCCGATGACAGCGGTGGGAAAAGACAAGCTGGTGAGCGAGCAGTCTTCGCACACAAGGGTTTTGAGCTTTGTGAGTGGACTTACATCCAACTGCCCAAGAGGATTGCCGGAAACATCCAGCACTTCTACGTTGGGGAATTCCTCAATGCCTTCCAGCGAGGCAATGCCCAAGTTGGGGCATTTGATTTCCTTTACGGCAGCAGCTTCTCCCGGAGAGACTACACCGTCCCCGTCCATGTCGAAATGAGTGCGGCAGAATTCCGCGAAAACAGCATCTTTCATCTTTGTACAGATATTCATGTTCCCCGTCCCGCTTTTGGTGCAGGACACAAATAGTAGCGCCAGCAAAAGAGCGCCAATGTGCTTTTGCATATTGAATTGGTTTGGTAGTCGCCACAAAGTTAGCAAATCCCTCTGAAATAGAAAATAGTAGCGACATGTTGGGTAAAGATAGACCAAGAACCCCGCAGGGCTTTCGCAATTTCGTGGCTGTAATGTAAAAAACGTCCGAATTATGTTAACAGCAGCAATGGCAGCGATAGGCGGAGTAGCCGCACTGGGGTCTGCAATATACGGTGGAATCAAGTCGGCGAAGGCCAACAACAAGGCGCGAGACCTTGTGCAGCAGCAACGCAGGGATAACAAAGCCTGGTACAATGTAAGGATGGCACAGGACTATACCCAACGTGCCGACGTACAGGCCGCAATCAAGCGCCAGCGGGAACTCCTGAACGAACAATACCAACGTGCCAGAGCAACGAATGTGGTTGCCGGTGGCACTGACGAAGCCCTCGCTCTCCAGCAGCAGGCGGCAAACAAATCCTTGTCCGATACTATGACGGATGTTGCCGCACAGGGTGCTGCATACAAGGACAATGTGGAGCAGCAGTACAGGGCGCAGGATGCCGCACTCAATCAGCAGCAGGCGCAGAGCTACCAGCAGCAGGCCGCACAGGCCGCTCAGGCGGCGAGCCAGGGCGTAAATGCCGGTATGGGTCTTATGGGTAACGCCCTGGGCTCCAATCTGAACAAAACTAAAGCGTAACGACTATGCCGACACCCGGAGAGAAAGCCCAAGAGGCATACAAGAAGTATCAAGAGACCATTCAGCAGTATGGGGACGAAAACCATGCTGCCGTTAAAGCGGCTTATGATACATGGCAGCAGGCCAGCACCGATGCCGAGACACAAAGGCGGGAAGGTGCCGCAAATGTCCGCAAGAGCATCAGCGACTACCTTAATGAAGGGTATCAGGCAACCGATGCCATACTGAAATCCGAAGACCAGCGCATAGCCGATGCGGAACAGGAGGCGATAGACCAGCGCAACCGCGAGGAAAAGGCTGCACTATGGACTGGAGCCGGTGAGGTGGCCGCATCGCTTGCCAACCTTATTGCCGTGGGTGGCTACAATGCCGTCAGTCAGAAATACCACTCCTATCAGCAGGACTGGATGAAGAAAGCGGAAGAAAACTGGAAGGCCAACCGCGCAAGGATTGACAACATGCGTGACCGCCAAAGAGCTCTCCAGCAGCAGATGATCCAGATGAAGATGAACGGCGGTTCTACCCTCGCCAACTTTGATATGGGCGAGATAAATGCCCGTAGCACGGCGGCTGGTAAACAGGCCGATGCTGGCCTCAAAGCTGCCGTTGACCTTGCTGGCATCAAAGGGCAGACTGCACAGGCCGTTGCACAGGCAGGGTTGCAGGGTGAAACTACAAAGATTTCCCTTGACCAGCAGGAACAGGCACGGAAAGATGCCAAGGCCCAGCACGAAGCAAAAATCAACCTGCAATACGACCTTCACGGATTCACGACTGACCCGAAGACGGGAAGGCGTGTTGCGCCTGCAACGGGAGTTACAGCAACGGGCCGTGTCTCTGGAGGCAGCGGAAGCAGTTCCAGTATTCTCCTTTCCATCCCTCCGACAACGGAAGGCGGCAAGGGAACGCGGCTCACTATCAATTCCGGCTCCCTGATTGCCACAATCAATGCCAATGTAGACCTGTTCAAGTCCAACGACCAAAAGGCCATTACGCGCATTCTCCGTGGCACAGGCTCGCAAGATGACAAAGCCAAGCAGCTGGAGCAGTACATCAAGACCTCGCCCGAAATCCTTGACCTTCTGAAACTGTCTTCCCTTGCCGTGGATGAGTTTGATTGGGGAAAGACGGAGACTACACAAGCGGCAGAGGCTCCGAGCCAAAGAAGCCAGGGCTCCGTGGGGAGTGCGGCAGACCTTGACAAACTTATCGGCGGCTAATTCATTCGATATAAACAATTCAACATAAGTTCTCGTTATGGAGGATAACAAACCCAGATATATCGTCACTCTGTCTGACGGAAATGCCTTTCAGCTCACCGAGCAGGAATACAAATCACGGGAAGATGCCATTTTTGGCAAGGATAAAGGGGCAACGGTTGCTCGTATCAATGACTATTCGATAGACGATGATATAGACGACAATGCCGCCTATACCGTAACATCAGGTGACAACACCTTCCTCCTTTCTGCGGACGAATACAAGTCACGCAGAGATAAAATCCGTAGAATGGACGGTATTCGCGTCGGTTCTCTTTCCCATATTGACTACTGGGGAAACAAACTCAATGCAATCAATGACGAGATAAACAGTCTCAAACCGCAGCGCGAATCTGCCCTTGCCGCATATAATGACCCGGCGAACAACTGGGACATCACGGCAGATCCGGATGATATAGATGTGGCTGCGGCAACCGAAGCCGCCAAGCGCTCTATGCAGGCCAAATCCGATTTGGACGATGTGGATGCCCGTCTTGATAAGCTATACCGCGACAGGGAGGCCAATCCTGCGTGGCAGGAGCAGCGCAACGCCAAACTCAAATACTTCAATGATGAATCAGCGAAGATTGACGGCATGTTAAAAGAGCTCAACGCGGCCAATGAGGAATCTGCCAAGATAAGCAATAACCCGCTGGCGGGATTGAGCACAAGGACAGGTGATGCAGACCTTGCATGGGACATGCGGAAAAACCCCAACTATTACAGGGGCAAGGCCGCATTGACTGCCGCAAAGATGTTCTATGCCGATGCCGTAAAGACCGAAAACGCTCCGTCCAGGTATGACGATAGCAAGACCGGCTTTGGCAATTTCTTCCGTGGGCTTGTGGGAGAAGCTCCTGAAACCCTGTCTGCCGTAGCCCTTGCGAAATCCCTTGGCGAGAATATTCCTCTTGCAGCTGCCATCAAGCAAGTCCATGAGGCGGAAGGGAAGAACGCCAATATTGTGGAGCTTGTTACAAAGCATCCCGAAAGACTGAACTACCTTTCCCCTGCACAGAAGGAGATGCTGACGGCCTTTGTTGTCAAGTCTGCGACCGACTGGGCACGTTCCGAAGATATATCCCTCGGTTATCAAGCCGGTAGCACGGCCCTGCAGTCACTCGGCTTTATGGCTGACTTCTTCCTCGTGGGCGGTCTTGGCGAAGCTGCCGCCAAAGGTGCAACGAAAGGTATCACCAAGGCCATTGCAAAAGCATCCGTAGAGGCAGGGCTGAAAGGTGTGCAGCGCGAACTGGTGCAGGCCGTTCCTAAATTCCTTGAAGGGACGATACAAGCAGGTGTGAAGACCTTGGTTATGTCGCCTTTCATGCCGTCCTCCTATGCTAACCTCCTTGATAACATATACAAGATTAACGATGCGGGACAGGTGGACCTTTCTGGCCGTGCCATTCGTAATGCGATTGGAGATGTCCTCATTGAGAACCTTTCCGAAAGTGCAGGTACACAGGTGGAGGCCATTCTTGGTGCTCCGTTCCGTGTGGCTGGCAAGGCCGGTATTGGTAACATCTTTGCCAATACCAAGTTTGGAGCATGGGGCAAGGCGTTGAAGAACTCTCCAATGGCCAAGATAATGAAACAGGCTGGCTGGAACGGCTATATTGGTGAAATCGGGGAAGAATGGTATGGAAACGCCCTTCGCGTAATGACAACGGTTGACCCTGACGCATTGAAGAACTTTGCCACCGTTGACCAGCAGATTATCACGCATGTTTCCTTTGCGCCCATGTCGCTCATTGGTGGTGTTGCCATGCCTGGTGCGCAGTTCCTTGCGTCCAAAAAGCAGGTTGCACAATCTGCAAAGATACTTTCCGATGTGCTGGCAAAGAACGGCTACGATGAGCAGACCATTCAAAACTTCTTGGACGTAACCAAGGCCGAGAACCCTACCGAATTGGCCGCAAAGCTCGCTCCCGTAATCAATCAGGCGGCAAAGGACAACAAGGATGCACCTGCCGTATACAAGGCCGTGATGGACTACGCAGATGCAATCGCCCGTTACCGCACCTTTGACGGCATTTCAGGAGCAGATGCAGAGCAGCAGCGGCAAGGGATGCTCAATGAAATCAGCGCACAGACGGGATTCACCCCTGCAAGCGAGGAAGAAAGCCTCATGGCTCCCTGGATTCATCAGAGCGAAAGAGAAATTGCCGACGGCGAGACTATCCGTATGCAGTCCGTGCGTGTGCTAACTGACGAGAACGGCAAGGAAATGTATGTGATTGGCACTCCAGATGCAAATGGGGATGTTGCTGTTGTGGACCGCGATGGTGGTGCACATCACTTTGCCAACGTGAACGATGCCAGTTTGGAGGATTCGGGCGAAATGAGCCTGAATGACTATCTTGACCGCGAACTGGTGCGAAAGAAGCAGACAAGCGAACAGGAGCGCATGACTGTTGAACGGCAGCAGGCCAATGCACAGCTCATCCAGCAGGCGCAGCCTGGTGTGCAAGTAAACCTTGGCACCACCGAAAATCCCGAAATGGCCACTATCCTTGGCGTGGATGCCGGCAACTACATTGTGCAGAAAGCAGACGGCACTACCGCACCCTTCACTCCGCAGGAAATGGCCGAAAAGCTGGGTATTGAGACCACTCCCAAGACCGATGCGCAGATAGAGGAAGAACAGGCGGCACGTCTGGAAGGGCAGAATACAAAACGCACGATAGCTAATAACGAGTACAAAGGGCTTCCACTTGTTTGGAATGACCAGCAATACACCCTGGTTGGCGTTACCCGCGGGAACGATAAGACGATAGACCCTGACGGTTCGGTATCACAAGAGCATCCATTTGATGTACACGTGAAAGATGCCAACGGAAAGGATAGTGTTATCAGCATGACGGAAGATGAGTTTGACGTGGCTTATGCTGGTTGGATGCGGCAGACCAATTATAAAGCCGTAGCTGAAACCCCTGCCGAAACTACCGTAGAAGAAACCCCTGCCGCGCCCGTGGAAGACAACACGCCCCGCGACTTCCGTGGAAATCCCCTTCCCATGCGAACCAACAAGCGCACAGGGCAGCAAGTGGTGGACGAAAACGCCCTCTGGAACAAAGACCCGGAGGCATGGGCAAGGTGGAATGACAACAATCCTAATCAGCGCGTCACCAGCAAAGAGCGTCTGGAAGCCCAAATAAATGACCTTGACAAGCAAATAGAGAAAGATACAAAGGCCGTACACAATGCAGCCCTGAAAGGCATTGATGCCGACAAGATGGACGATATGGAAGCAGACCTCGCGCAGAAGGTTGAGCGCCGTGGCCTACTTGCATCCATTCTTGACCGCTACAACATGCCTGCCGTTGCTGGCCCTACCATAGCGGGAGAGCAAAGGAAGGCCGCTGCGGAGCAGACAATCGCCCAGCAGGAGGCCGGTTTCCCTGGTATTCAGCAGAAATGGAACAATGCGCCCAAGGTGGTAGGTACTGCCGACGAAATCCGTCTTGCCAATGGCGAGACCATCAGCGGCCACTATGTACTTACAGAGGCCGCAGCTCCCACTCCTTCCCATGATCCGGCCAACGGCTTTGCCATGACCGAGGGATTCCCCGTGGATGAGAACGGAAAGACCGTCAACGACCGCGACTACGAGCATGACAAAGCAGCACAGCAGTCCGTAGTGGAGAAAGCGGCCAATTACGACCAGCGAGCCCTGCAAACGCCTGTTATTGTCTCCAATGACGGTGTTGTGCTGTCAGGCAACGACCGCACAATGGCCAGCCAGATAGCCGCAGCCAACAATACGGACGGAGCATACACGGAATATCTCACAAAGTATTCGCAGAAATACGGCTTTACCGCCGAGCAGGTAGGCCTGTTCCAGCACCCTCGCGTGGTGTTTGTTCCCGATACGGAGATGCCCTACAATGCCGCCACATTCGCCAAGTTCAATGCGGACGATAAGAAGTCCCAGAGCAAGACAGAAAAGGCGGTGAAGGCAGGGAAAACCCTCACGCCGGAGACACTGGGCACTCTTGCATCACTCGTTGACCGCTACGACGATATTAACGCCCTGTACAATGATGCTGCAGGCGTTGACGAGCTCCTGAATATCCTCCTTGCCGCAGAAGTTATCACTCCCGAACAGGTTGCAGCCCTCAAAGACGGAGAGAGATTGTCCGGTACTGGCATGGACTTACTGGAAAGCACCCTCATCGGTGCAGCCCTGGACGAAGAAGCCGTGCGTATTGCCATGGCCGATGCGAACATTCGCAAGTCCGTGGTTTCAGCTATTGCGCAAATCATCGTGGGGAACACCCTTGCAGAATACAACCTGCGTGCAGAACTGACCGACGCCATCCAGCTTGTCGCAAACGGCAAGCGGGCAAAGGAAATCAAGTTCGGGGAAAGTGTGCAGTCCTATGTGCGCCAGCAGCATCTGTTCGCTGATGATGTAGTGGCCGAGGCCACCGTGCAGATGCTTGCCGATGCCATCAATGACCGCAAGACTTCTTTCCTCAAAAAAGTGCTATCTTTGTATAACAGAGATGCAGTAGAATCCGCAAGCGGTCAGATGAACCTCCTGACGGGCGATGTCCTTACCCGTGAAGCAATCTTACGAAACATCTTAGAATATCTTGGTTATGACACAAACATCATCTTCGACACCTCTGAAAGAGAAGCAGAACAACGAGCAGCAGCAGAGCAATCAGCAGGCCCGGCAGCAGAAACAGGCCCAGCTCAACAAAATGATGCTCCTGTTCAAGGCGATGAAGGAAGCGGGTCAGCAGTAGCCCAATTCAACCGCGAGGAAGTTGCGGGCATCCTGGAGCAGGGCAATGTTGGTGAGACCGGCCTTGCGGAAGTAATGACCGACGAGGAAGTCGCTGAGTTCATGCGGCTTTGGGATGCCTTCCTGCCCCACAATGACGCGCTGGGTGAAGCATACAACCGACTTGGTGATGACCTTCGGGCAACCGCGGATAAAGCAAAGCGAAAAGCAGCACAGGCCGAAATAGACCGGCTGGAGCAGGCGCAGAACGAGGCGTTTGCCCCCTTGCAGGACTATGTAGATTCTCTCCTTAAAAAGTACGAACTCTCCACCGAAGAAGCTGCTCCGGCGGTAGAGGATTCCGTAACCGAAGAAGTTGAGGAAGAAACGGAAGACGAGTTCGAGGATGAGGTGGAAGAAGAAATTGAGGACGAGGACGAAGAACCCGACCCGGACGAGCCTAAACCTACCAAGGGCAAGAAGGGCAGCAAGAAATCTTCCAAAAAGGACGAAGACCGCCTTGCCAACTCCAAGTTTGAGAAACGGGAAGGTAGCCCCATTCTTCATGTGAAGGGCGGTGCAACCAATGCACAGATAGACAAGCAGACCTACACGCAGGAAGAATACGAGGAATTTATCTATGGCCATAGCATGTTCTCTACCTATGAGAGCAAAAAGACCGGAGAAAAGATTGAGATTGTGTATGTGGATGACCAACACCCTATATACAACAATCATCAGGTTATGTTCTGGCGCTGGGAACCTGGTGCGGAATATGGCGACAGGTGGGAGGCCGGCTGTACAACCGACTACATCTTGAAGTACCTTAAGGCAAACAAGTTCAAGTGTATTGACAAGAAGGAGAACAGCACCCGCAAGAACAAATACGGCTTTTGGATAAACCGTCACGGCTATTGCACCAATCCTATCCGTATCCAGCTGCCTTCCGTCCGCAAGGGCTGGGCTAATTTCAGCGAGACGCATTATTATCAGGACGATAACGGCAAGTGGTATGCAGACGGCTCTGCGTCCCATGGTACTGGCGGTGGCTCGCTTGGCGTAAAGAGAGGCCCTTATGACACAAAGTCTGCTGCTATCAAAGCTACGATAGAGGCTTTAGAGCGCTTCCGTAAAGCCAATCCTGGCAATCATACCGACTTGCGGGATGTTGATAACCTTATCCGCACTCTCAAGACCAAGACACTGCCGCAGGCGCTCATGGAAGAAGGTGCTTTGAACAATGTTCCCCGTGCAGAAATCACCGCATCCGAGCTGGACAATGGCGTGCAGGGCCTTCTCTTTGGAGAGGAAGGCGAAACCATTGCCCCTGCTGCCGAGGAAAAACCCAAACGGAAGCGCACAAGCAAGAAGAAGGCCGAAAAGCCTGCTGCAAGTGTTGAAGAAACTTCCGTTGAGGATTCCGAGGAAGAAAACGAGCCGCAGGTTGTACTGGAAGACGAGGAAGGAACACCCGGCAACTTCCATTGGGTAAATGAGCGCGTATGCACCAACCCTATCATCATAGCGGCTCCAGGTCTCAACAAGAAAGATTCTGTGAGCAAGATTGCCCTTGCCGAGAAAGACGGCAAGTGGTATGTGACCTCTTATGTGGTCAATGATAGCGGAAAGGGTACGGCATGGGGCACGGAATTTCCGTCCTTCAAGTCCAACTATGTACCTTATTCCAGCCGTTATGCGGCGGTTAAATCCGGTATTGACGGCATCCGCTGGCTGCTGGAGAATATGGCATCCAAATATAGCAACCAGTTCGGCTATACCTGGAATAACGCCAAAGAACTTGTGGACTACCTTGTGAAGATGGAGCTTCCCGCATCCCAGCAGGAGGATAACCGCATCCCGACTATCATTGAGGGCTTGAGAGCCTTTGATGCGGCCAAGGGTCGTGGCAAGTTCGGCAAGGCGTTTACCAATCTGATGAAGTCCGTTGGCGAAATGCTTGGATTCTCGGATGATGAACTGAACGGCAAGTTGAAATATGCCGCAGAGAAGTTCCGCACCGAGCAAGTAAGCGATGGCGTTGAACGTGCGAAAGCGCAGTATGTCCGCAGGGTGCGTGCGGCTCTGAAAGAGGAGACCGGTAATACTTCCATGTATGGCTATGATACTGGTAAGGCGGAAACGCCCGTGCAGGAAACTGCACCTGTTCAAGCCGAAGTGCCTGCCGCACCTGCCTATGGCTCGCAAAACAAGCTCGTCACTACTGACCAGTATGAGGAACTGAAAAAGAAAATGCTTGCCAAGCTGAAATCCCAGCTGAACGCAGGTTTTGACCCTGAGATACTGGCATGGGGAGCACAGATGGCTATGTATCATGTGGAGGCAGGAGCCCGCAAGTTCATTGACTTCTCGCAGAGAATGATTCGTGACCTTGGCGAAGGTATCCGTCCGTACCTGCAAGCCATCTACAATGGTGCACGTTACATGCCTGGCATGGAAGAACTGCGCAAGGATATGGATTCTGCCGCAGATGTGGAAGCAATTGATGTAGATGCAATCACCATTGAGGAACCTACCGCAGCAGAGGAAACTCCCGTCCCTGCACAGAGCACCGAACTGCCGGAGGTTGAGCGCCCTGTATGGGAAAGCCGTCCGGAGACGGAGATTCAGGGCCTTGAAGGAATGTCCTCGCTCTCGGTCTATGAAGATGCGGAGAACTATATAAACGATGTGATGGATGGGGTTGACGGCTTCAACCTCGTAGACATGATTGCCATCGGCTCCCGTGCCTTTGGTACTGCAAAGGAAGATTCCGATCTGGATATTCTCATAGAATACGACGGGGACATGAGGGAAGATGCCGTGTTCAATATTCTCAACGAGGAACATCTTGAGATTATGGGCATCAAGGTTGACTTCTTCCCCATCCGTGCACAGGAAAGCGGTACACTTACCGAGTGGCTGGAATCCCATGACAATGGCCGTCCCGTAGCCAAGGAGCAGCCCAAGGCAGAAAGTTCCAGTCCCGTTGTCCGTGAGGTCAACGTGGAGGGCCTTCTTGGTGCAGTCTCCGACATGTACCAGGGCAAACGCAGCGAGGTCAAATTGTCCGACTTTGCCGAGCCCGTGCAGGAGCAACCGTCCGAAACCAGCGGACAGACCGTTGGCGAGCTGGGCAAGTACACCCATACCAAGACCGGCAAGGAAATGAGCATTGTCCGCTTGACCGGCGACCGCCTGTCCTCTGACGAGTTCAAGCGCCTGAAAGCCCGTGCAAAGGAGTTTGGAGGTTACTACTCCAGCTTTGGCAGTGCAAAGGGCTTCCTGTTCGACAACGAGGAAGATGCAATCAAGTTCAACAACATAAACACAACCACCAATGTCAGCGAAAATACCGACCGGAAGACAGCATCAGATACAGCAATTATTAGCAGCGAAGCAGCATCTGTTGCAAGCAAAGCAGAATCTCTTGCAGAAAGCGAGAAATCAGCAGACCCCGCCTCAGTCAACCGAGCAATCCAGCGAATAGACGACACACTGGATAAGATTGACGACCAACTGGCCCTGTTGGGCTATTATGAGGCAGATACCTCCGACAATTCCAAGTTCCATGAGAGCTATGGATTCATGAAAACTGCCGAAAAGAAGGCCGTCAAGGATGCCGACAGGCTGGCAAAGAAACTTGCTGCCGACCTGGGCATAGACGTAGGCCGTAAGACAATAGCAAAAGCCAATATAGCCCCTGCGGGTGGTGATATTTCCTTCCGTCTCCAGCTCCCGATACCAAAACAGGGAACAAGCGATTATCAAGAGTTATATGTCAATATCTCTCTGGTGCCGGATTCCGAAGATAATCTGTATGTCGGTGGTGCGATGGGTCGGAAAATGTCTATTATGTACCGACTGGAGGATAATGGACAAATGGGCCTTGCCCGTCTGGGCGCAAATAACTTTGCCCCGTACAATGTCAGTTATGCCGACCTTCTTGCAGGAATACGCAGCATAGCAAAGGACTATTTGCGCGAAGCTCCGGCTCCTGCCGAAATTACAACCACCAGCGGGCCTGTTGACCTTCTGCAATTAGCGAAAGAGCAGGCAGAAAAGAAACGCGCCTCTGGGAAATCCCGCAAGAAATCCGTATCTTCGCAAGAGGATGGAGATGCTATGCTGGGTGGCTTGTTCGATACCTTGTATGAGGCAGAGGACAGCACTCCCGAAGTGGACGATACTCCCGCACCTGCGCAGCGAGTAAAACCTACCGAGTTGAACGGCTATAAGGTCGGAGACAAAGTTGTCGTGACCGAGCCGGACGGTACGCAGCATACCGAGACCATTACCCGTTTTGATGATGGCAAGCCCGTCGTGACCTTCCCTTATAGCGGCGGAGCAATCATTGAAGAAAAGGAATGGGAACAGATACGCAAGATTGAAAATGAACCTGTAAACAATACAGACAATGGATTACCGCGAAATGATGAGCCAAGCTCCGAAGGAACTCCAGCCGACGGTAGTGGACAACAACAAGGGGTACAGCGAGGAACTGGAGAAGAAGGCGAAGTCTCTGGGCAAGAAGGTGAGCGAACTGACCGAGGAGGAGAAGGAGGACGCAAGGGAGACGTTCATGGCCGGACACGGACTCTGCGACCTCGATATGATGATTCCGTAAAGCGGAATACCCGCAACTATCGCCGCGCAAAGGGCGACGAAGTCCCCAAGACCGTAGCGGCACGTTACAAAGCAAACATAGCCGCCATTCGCCTGCTCAAAGAGTTGCAGGATAGTGGCAAGCAAGCGACCAAAGAACAAATGGCCGTGCTTCGCCAGTACACGGGCTGGGGCGGTCTGGGTGGTTACTTCAACAACGAATACTCTCCCGAATACCGCGAAATGCGCTCGCTCCTGACGGACGAGGAAATGCAGGCCGCTGCTCTCTCTATCAATACCGCATACTATACCCCCACGGAGATTATTGAATCTATGTGGGATATTGCAAAACGCCTCGGATTTGAGGGCGGCAATGTCTTGGAAGGCTCTGCCGGTATTGGCAATATCCTTGCGTCCATGCCCAAGAATATCAGTGAGCATAGCGCAATCACGGCCGTTGAACTTGACAACATCACAGGCGGTATTCTCCAGCTGCTCTATCCCGATGCCAATGTGCAAATCAAGGGATTCCAGGAAGTGGACATGCCTAACGGAAGTGTTGACCTTGCGATTACCAACGTGCCTTTTGGCGACATTAATGTGTATGACAGCAAGGAAAAAGACCTTACCCGCAAGTTCGGCGGAAAGATTCACGACTTCTGTATTGCAAAGAATATCCGTAAACTTGCCGAGGGCGGCATTGGTATCTTTATCAGCACCCGCGGAACGCTGGATGGCAGCAGCAAGGCCCTGCGCCAGTGGATCGTGAACGAGGGTGGAGCCGATGTTATCGGTGCCTTCCGTCTGAACAACGCCACCTTTGAGGGTACAAAGGCCACTTCCGACATCATAGTAGTGCGTAAGCGCGTCAATGGTCAGGTCTCTCCAAATGCAATCAATGTGACAGACACGGAAATTACCCGCAGAGTTGACTATCAGACCAATGAGACTGAATGGAACAAGACCACACGTTCATGGGAACCGATAACCGGTAAGGCCGCAATGGAGCTAAACTCCTACTTCGTGGAGCATCCGGAAAACATGGGCGGAGAAATGGGCTTTGGCTTTGAGCATAATGACACCTATCGCCCTGGAAGCTCTGCATTGTGGCCGACAGAGAAGATAGACCAAAACAAGCGGCTTGCCAAGTGGGCAAAGCAGTTCTCATCCATGCAGGAGGAAGTTGCACCGACTGTTTCCGAAACGGAAAGTGTCGCAGAAGATGCCGCCGCGACCAAGGAAGGCCAGCTCATTACCAACTCCAAGGGAGAAATATGTATCTCCCGTAGTGGCAAGGCCGTTCCTATTGCCGTAAATGCGCAGAAAGTGAAGGGCTATTCCAAGGCGCAGGTGCTTGCCGACTATGACGCACTTAAGACCGCCATTAACGAGGTGCTGGACTATCAGCTGAACAATGAATCGGACGAGGGATTGAAGCCGCTTATTGACAAGCTGAACAAGGCTTACGACCGCTTTGCCACACGATACGACCGGCTCAACCGAAACACGGCTATTTCCTTCCTTCGATACGATGTAGACTTCCCGTCCATTGCAGCTGTCGAGGATTACAAGGAGAAGAAGGGCATAGACGGGAAAGTAAAGATTGAGGTAAAGAAGACCAGCATCTTCTCTGGTCGTGTGTTGGGTGCAAAACGCATTCCTACGCCTTCTAATGCCAAAGATGGTGTGATTGTCTCCATTAACCAGTTTGGCCGCATTGATATTCCGTTTATCGCAGAGGCGCTGAACAAGGACGAAGATGACGTGCGCAAGGAAATCCTTGCGTCCGGCCTCGGCTTTGAGAATCCGCTGACCGGCAATGTTGAGGTAGAGTATGAATACCTGTCCGGCAACGTCCGCGAGAAGCTGGAGTATGCCCGTGCGCATAACACCGATGGACAGTACGACAAGAATATAGAAGCGCTGGAGAAAGTTATCCCCGCCGATATTCCTGCTCATTTGATAGAATTCTCCCTTGGCTCCGACTGGATGCCGGTTGAGCTCTATACAGGATACGCAAAAGAGAAGTTCGGTGTGAATGATAACTTCGTACCTACCATGGTGGGCGGCTCCTGGATTCTCCCTGAAAACACGTGGGAGATGGGCGTAAACACCGAGCAGAACCGTTCGGCTGGCGTGCATAGTGAAAAGCTCCGCACTGACAAGAAGGGACATGAGCTGATGATTGCAGCCATGAACAATACATCCGTAGTGTTCTCGCGCTCTTACAAAGACCCCGCGACAGGTGAAACCATTACCGAGCATGACAAGGAGGCTACACAGGCAGCTACTACCAAGATGTCTGAAATGCGTGACGACTTCAAGGAGTGGTGTAAGGCCAAGATGCTGGAAACTCCAGAACTCGCTGAACGTATTTCAAAAATCTACAACGATACTTTCAATGCCATTGTGCCGAAGGAGATTCGCGACACCTTCATCCCGGAGCACTTTGACGGCATGGCCACCAAGTTGAACAACGGCAAATCGCTCAATCTTCGTCAGCATCAGGCAAAGGCCGTTATCCGTGCCACTACCGAGCCGCTTATGATGGCTCACGAGGTGGGAACCGGTAAGACCTTTACCCTTATTGCAACCGCAATGGAGATGCGCCGTCTGGGTACGGCCAAAAAGCCCATGATTGTTGTGCAGAATGCCACTCTGGGCCAGTTTGTAAGCTCCGCGAAGGAACTCTATCCGAATGCAAAGATTCTCACCATATCGGAAGCAGACCGCACCGTTGAGGGCCGTTCCGCTTTCTATGCCAAGATAAAGTACAACGATTGGGATATGATTGTTGTACCGCAGTCTGTCTTTGAGATGATCCCCGACAGCGAAGAACGCCAGCGGGCCTTTATCCAGGAAAAGATAGACGAGAAGAAATTCATCTTGGAACAGGCCAAGGAGGCTAAGAACTCCACTGCTGAGCGCCAGCTGAAGAAGGAACTTGAAGACCTGGAGTATGAGTATCAGTATGGCGAGAAACCTCCGAAGAAAGGCAAGGGCGGCAAGAAGGATGCAAAGAAAGAAGCCGAGGCCGTGGAGAATGCCGTAGCCAAAGCAAAGAAGCAGCTTGACCGCAGGACTGACGACGTGTCCGACTTTGATGACATGGGAATTGATGCCTTGCTCATTGATGAGGCACACTCTTACAAGCACCTTGGTTTCTCCACTGCCATGCAACGTGGCGTAAAGGGCGTTGATGCAACCGGATCCAAGAAATCCGCTGGTGTTTATCTTAAGACACGTGCCGTTTTTGACAAGGTGGGCTGGAAGAATGTTGTATTTGCAACAGGTACGCCTATCAGCAATACCGCTGCCGAAATCTGGACTTTCATGAAGTATTTGATGCCGGCCGATGTTATGCGCCAGCATCACATCTACTATTTCGATGATTTTGTCCGTAACTTCGGTAACATCTCGCAAAGTCTTGAATTTACCACAAGCGGCAAGTTCAAGGAAACGACCCGTTTCGCTTCATATACCAACCTTCCGGAGCTTATCCGCATTTGGTCTTCTGTTACTGATACCGTCCGTTCCAAGGATGCCGTGGCGGAGGGTGACGAGAAATTGGAGGACAAGCAGCCGAAGATGGAAGGTGGACAGGCCCGTGACATTTATCTGCCGCAGTCCCTTTCCCTTGTGGATATTATGAATGCCGTCCGCGCCAAGCTGGAATGGTATGAAGGTCTCTCCGGCAAGGAGAAGAAGGAAAACAGCCATATTCCTTTGACCATGTTCGGTATTGCCAAGATGGCGGCTATTGACCCGCGCCTGGTGGACAGGGACGCACAGGATGAGCCAAATTCCAAGACCAATAAGGCCGTAGAGGAAACTTTGCAGGCACTTAAGGATAGTGAGCGATACAAGGGTACGGCAGCTTTGTTCTGCGACAATTTCCGTCGCTGGGACTATAACGAAGCAGGCAAACGCGTTGAGGGATTCAATATCTTTGAGGAGATTAAGCGGAAACTCGTTGCCGCTGGTGTGCCGGAGGGACAGATTGTTATCATGAAGTCCGGCATGACTACCGCAGCCAAGGAGAAAATCTTTGCCCGCGTGAACTCTGGAGAGGTGCGCGTTATCATGGGTACAACCGCAACCCTTGGTACTGGCGTGAATATCCAGGAGCGACTTTTCTTTGAGGCTCATTTGGACGCACCTAACCGCCCTATGGACTACACGCAGCGTAATGGCCGTATTCTCCGTCAGGGCAACCTGCACAAAGAATGGGGCATACCTGTAAGGGTGGTGCGTTTTGGTGTTGAGGATTCACTGGATGTGACCGCTTATCAGCGTCTTTCCACCAAGGCCAAGTTCATCGATTCCATCATGGACGGCAAGCCGCTGCTTGCCAACGGCATGGAAAACCGCGTGCTGGAAGAAGAAGACGAGGGAGAATTTGACAACCCCGTGGCTGTCCTCTCCGGTAGCCAGTATGCACTGCTGAAATCCCAGGCCGAGAGAGAACTGCGTAAACTTCGCAATAAGAAAGAACAGCATCGGCAGGATCAGATTTACATTGAGCGCACTCTTAAGGAAAACAAGAGCCGTATTGCCTATGACGAGAAGCTTATTAACGAGGCAAATGCCAATCTCGCCAAGGTCAAGTCCGCTTTCCCTGGCGGTACGGTTAAGGAAGTCACGATTGAGGGCCGTAAGGCCAAGGGAACCGAGCAGATTGCCCAGGCCATAAAGGACAAGATTACAACTCCGCTTCGTTCAAGGCTTGATAGCCGTAGGGTGGAACGAGGTTTCACGAATGAGACTCTGAACTACACTATGACCTTTGACGGTGTTCCCGTAAACATCAAGGTTGATGTGGAGCGCATGAACGAATATGACGACAAACGGCATGAATACCGTCCCGTCATGCGCACACGTGTGGAATACTCTGTACCTCGTTTTGGTATTGAAGGCCGCTTTGTGCAGGGTGGTTATACTTCCATTAAGGACATTGTGCCTGACTTCATGGGCAAGATTGCCACAGGCCGCTACTTCGAGGATGCCGTAAATAACCTCACGAATACTGTGAATCGGCTTAATTCCGACAATGAACTCATGCTCCAGCGCCGTGGCAAGCCCTTTGCTGACGAGGAAAAACTTGCCGAGCAGGAGAAGATTGTTGCCGACTACACCGAGAAGATGAAGGCCGAAATGGCCGAAAAGGAAGCCAAGTATGCCGAAATGGCCAAGAATGCAACAACCTCCTTCAAGTTGGACAACGTGGAAGTGGACGAGGATGAAGATGGCGAGGGAGAAACCCACAACCGCGAAGCGGACGAGAACGCACCTAAACTTAATGTGAATGACCCGCTGGTGCTGACGGAGGCTGTTTCGGCAGTCAACCGTATTGCAAAGCGACTTGGGCTGCGTGTTGTCTTTGACGATAAGTTGAAAGAAAAGGGTGCATACACCGAAGGTACGGACTATGTGCGCATCAATCTTGCCAACTGCGAATCGGTGGATGATGCAGTAGAAACCTTGCTCCATGAGGGCGTTGCTCACTTTGGCCTGCGTGAATTACTGGGTGAGGAAGGAATGAAGCAATTTATTGCCGATATTCTTGCCAAGGCATCCCCGGCCATCCGTACCAAGATTGAGGCTATGGCCGCTGAAAACGGCTGGAGCCTTGAATATGCCGCAGAGGAATATGTGGCAGAACTTGCACAAAAGACGGACTACACAAGGGCCGAGCGCTCCTTCTGGCGTGAAATCTTGCAGGCCGTCCGCAACCTTATTTCCCGTATTACAGGCCGCGATACTTACATTTCTGACGATGTTATCCGCGAAATGTTGGTGGCTTCTTATGCCAATTTGGAATATAATGCTAACTTTGCAAGTAATGGAAAAGAATCTGAACAAAATCAAATTACTAACAGGAGAAACAGCCGCAGAGTTTCTCAATACCGTGCCAGCGCAGTTCAAATCAGCCGCGACAGAAGCGATATACGGGTGCTTGAACCGGAATATACCCCTGGTAGAAACGTTTATCCAGAGGGAAGCGAGGGCGATTATCAGAGAAGGCAAGACAGGGAAAAGGAATCGGCCCGTCTCATAGCGGTTGCTAAGGCCAACGGACTATATGTTGAGCCGGAAAAATGGGGGGCTTTTGGACTTCATCAAGAGGGGAACTCCATGGAGTCTGAAATATATTATGACTTTGAAAACGACCGCTATGTCAAGGTAAAAGACCCCTATGCGTCGGAGCCAATGACGCAAAATGCTCCGGCAGATGCAATCTATCAGCATATTATACACAACATTTACTTCCCAGAAGCTCGTTACGAATTCCTTGGAATTAGTGAAAAAAACGGTGATGTAAGAATAGTGATTGCACAGAAGGCCGTGAAGACCTTCGAGGATGCCTCCCCCAACGAAGCAAAAGATTATCTACTTAAGCGAGGTTACACAACTAAAAACTCATACGAGTTTGAGAATGATGAAATTGTGGTGACCGACCTTGAAGAAGAGAATCTACTTGTAACACGTGATGATAAAGGCCGGAAACAGTATCATCCGATTGACCCGATTATCAAGTATAAGATTCCGGCGGCTGAAATCATAGAAAGGGCCGCGGGTGGAGAAGAAGGCATAACCCACTACCGCCGCCGCACCAAGCCTGCACCGAAGAAGACCGGCATCGGATATAAGGTGTTCTACCGTGGCAGGGATGGCAAGCTCTACCCTCCTATGGTGGCCAATCCCAATGGCGAGGCAACTCCCGTAGGCGTATGGCTGGATGCAGACGAGGGACAGGTTGTAGGCACAAGCAAGACTGGTCGCAAGAAAGTTAAGGCCGGTGGCAAGGGTACACAGGGCGGCAGCGGCACATTGGCGTATCGTCCGGGCTGGCACCTTGGTTCAATTCCTTATGCTCTCCAGTTCAATCGTGGCGAGAAGGTAGATAACCCGCTTGGCTTGCGCAGCAAGAAGGGCGATGTTATCAAAGTCGGTAAATATTTCCCCAGAGACTTTGTATGGGCCGAGGTGGAATATGCTGCCGACAAGGATTGGCAGAGCGATGCAGATGCAACAGGCATTAACAAGGCTGGGAACTTTGAGCACTCGCTTGTGGCCCTTCCTCATATTCCTACGGACGGCTATTATAGCTATCGCACCAATCCCAATCCTGCAACTGACCCTTGGATTATCACAGGAGCCATGAAGGTTAACCGCGTCCTCACTGACGAGGAAGTGGACAACCTTGTGCGTGCCGCAGGCCGTCAGCCGCAGGAACGGGAACCTATTGTTCGCAACCGCGTGGCAGAGGGCGTTTCTCTGGACGAAAGGCAGATTGCGGCGAGCTTGCTTGACAGGTTCGACAATCAGGACGGAGGCCAGTATCCTTGGATTTCAGAAGGCGAAGATTTCTTCAACATGGTTGAGGAAGAATTGCCCTACACCGCCAAGACCGAGCCTCTGTTTGCCCAAATAGACAAGTATCGCAGACTTGCCGAGGAAGATTTCAACGAGGGAATGCGCGACTTCTCCGGTGGCGAAATGCGGGACATTTGGGAAGATTTCATGCAGTCTCTCCGCAGATTCGCAAGCAGCTCCGTTTCCCGCAACCGGGTAGCGGAAGGTGTTGAAGGATTCCTTTCCAATGCAGAGGAAGCAGTAAGGGGTATTGCACAGGAGAAAGCAACTCCCCAGCAGTGGCTTAAGATGATTGAAAGCAAAGGCGGTCTGAAAGCCGGTGAGGACAAATGGGTTGGTCTTTCCGATTGGCTGAAAGCATCCGACAAGAAGACCCTTACCAAGCAGGAAGTGCTGGAGTACATCAATGAGAACAAGATTCAGATTGAGGAAGTCCACTATATGGATGCCGAAAACATCCCGATGGGGGATAATGACGAGTGGGAACAGATTGTAGCGCAGCGATACGGACAGGACGTTTTTGACGCTTTCAATTTCTATCCGGGAGACGGAGGAACTTCCATTGAATTTGTTGACGAGGATAAGGCTGCGGATATTTACCGCCGCTTCCAGAATGATTACGACTATGATTATCAACTTGTAACACCGGAAGATGTACAGCCATATTCCAGGCTGGATATGTACTGGATGCGACAGGTGGCTGAACGTATCGCTGATTATGGTGATGGACAGATGCGGGTCAAATACGGGAAGACCATCAATCCAACTCGTCTCGACTACACAACCGAAGGTCTTGACAACAAGCGCGAGATTGCGCTGACCGTCCCGACCATTGAGCCTTGGAATGAGAGCGACGAGATACACTTCGGTGATGCAGGAGAGGGCCGTGCAATTGCCTGGGCTCGCTTTGGCGATGCTGTAATAGGCATGAACGGAAAAGCCCTGTTCATTGACGAAATCCAAAGCAAACGGCATCAGGAAGGAAGGGAGAAAGGGTATCGTGAAGAAGCGCCTGCAGAACTGCCTGAGCGAATAGCCTATGAAAAAGCCGATAAGGAATACCAAGATTATTTGGATTTTTTACGCGAAAAATATGGGCGGACGGATATATCGGGCATCATGAATGAAGAAGAAGGTAAAAAGGCTGATTCTCTATTCATGGCAAGGAATATAGCCAGTTTGGCCTACAATAAGTATCTACAAGAACACAAACTCGGCAATTTCAGTGAGGGCGTATCCGCTGCTCCCTTTGAGAAGAACTGGCACGAGCTTGCCATGAAACGTATGCTCCGCCTTGCCGCAGAGGAAGGGTACGACTACCTTGTATGGACTACCGGCGAGCAGCAGGCAGAGCGCTACGAAATAGGTGGCGTGGTCGATTTTATCCAAGTTGGGAGGTGGTATGAGGCGCAGTATCCGGAAGGAAACAAGAGACTACGCAATGTAGATATTCATCCCAAGAACGGCTATACCATGACACTTGCCGTAAATGAGGAAGGGAAACTCATAAACGGGGAGTATGAAGGGCGCAATCTTTCCGAACTTATCGGCAAAGAACTGGCCGTTAAAGTCATGGAAGGGGAATACGGAAAGAGAATAGAGGGTGATGACTTCCACTTCGGCGGCGAAGGCATGAAGGGCTTCTACGATGAAATCCTCCCTCGCTTCATGAACAAGTATGCCAAGAAGTGGGGCGTACAGGTAGAAGACAAGACCCTCTACGACCTTGAAAACGGCCCGTTAAAGGTTCACGCCATCCGCATTACTCCGGAAATGAAGGAATCCGTAATGAAAGGCCAGCTCATGTTCCGCGAAGGAACAGAAGGCACTCCTTTCCCTGCAAGCTACACCGAGAGCATGGGAGCTCGCAGGCTGTCGGCGAGCGAAACGGCCCGCAAGTGCGGCATTGAAATAGAGTTCCGTCCTTCCTCGCAGATGCAGTTTAACGGCAAGCCCCTTGCAGGCCGCTGGATAAACGGCAAGATGTACATCTGCCTGGAGCACTGCCGCGATGCTGCCGATGCCGTGCGCACCGTCCTTCACGAAGGAGTGGGCCACAACGGCCTCCGCAGACTGATTGGCGACGAGAATATGACGTCCTTCTGCCTTGATATGTTCCGCAGGCTTCCGGAAAATGCCCGCAGGGATATTGCCGATGCCGCAGTAACCAAGTATGGCGGCAACGTAGCAGAAGCAACGGAAGAATACCTTGCCGAGCGTGCCGAGGTAATGGACTTTGAGAATGAGGACTACGAGCGCAGCTTCTGGGATATTGTCCTTGACGGACTGCGCAAGGTGCTTGCCAAGATTGGCATTGACATTCCGCTTTCGCAGCGCGATGTGCGCTGGCTCATGTGGCAGAGCTACAATGCCAACAAGCAGACCGACGTACTGAACGAGGCCAAACGGCAGGTGGTGGCCAAGAAACTGGGCTTTACCCTCCGTCAGCTTGCAGACGAGGCCGAGGGCGTACAGATCGCCCGCAACAAGATTGCCGAGGAAATCCTTGCCCCTGCGGCCCGCATATACAACAAGGATGTGGTGTACTGGATGAACCGGCTCCATGAGACCTGGGTGGATAAGGATAATGCCGTGCACAGCCTTGTATCGGCCCTTGAAAAAGCAACCGGCAAAGCTGCTGCCGCCTTTGAGGACATCCGCCTTGCACTGAATCAGCAGAGTTCCAAGGGCCTTGCCGCCATTGAGAAGTGGGAACGCGAGAACTGGATGCCCATGCAGGATGCCATTAAGGCATTGATGCAGGAGAAGGGCTGCGACCTTCACGCCATTGAGCGCTATGTGATGATTAAGCACGGACTGGAACGTAACGAGGTGTTTGCCAAGCGCGATGCCAAGGCGTACTATCAGGACTTGCGCGATGCAGCCGTAGCCGCCATTGACAAGGCGCTGGAGAAGGGCACGATTGACCAGACCCTGCACGATACCATGGTAGCCAAGGAAGATGCCAAGCTGGACAAGCACGTGAAAGCCGTGGATGCCGGTACGGATGTGAAGTACAAAGAGCTCCGCAAACAGGACTACGGCGGACTGACGGCACTGTATTCCGAGTGGGATGCCTACAAACCCTTCATGGAAGGTGTGGAATCCGAGGAAGAATACAAGGCGCGTGTGCTCCAGGCCCGTCATCCCAAGTACACCTACATTGACGCGGAAGGCCGCGAGAAGGTGGATATGGCAGCAACAGAAGAAGCTGCCATGAAGGAAGTGGAAGAATTTGAGAAAGGTTCCGAGAAGGCCGTTGAGGAACTTTGGAAGCGCATTAACAATGCGACCAAGGCAACACTCAAACACCAGTACGACGCCAATATGATGAGCCGTCAGCAGTATTTGAGTGTATCCGGCATGTTCAAGTATTACGTTCCCCTGCGCGGCTTTGCCGACAACACCGCAGAGGATATGTACGACTACTACATGGCCGAACACCGCAACGACTTTGAGCCGCCGCTGCTGAAAGCGAAGGGCCGTAAGACCGAGGCGGAATCTCCCTTCGGTTATATCGGTTCCATGGCTTCCAGCGGTATTGCTGCGGACATGAAGAACGAGACCAAGCTAACTCTTTACTACTTTGTTTCCAACCGTGCCGCCAATGACCTTGTGACCGTTTCCGAGGTATGGTATAAGGTTACGGGCATGGACGAACTTGGCCGCAAGATATTCAGCCCAGTCTATCCTCCTTTCAAGGAAGATTTGAGCAGCGCTGATGCGAAGAAAGCCTATGAGGATTGGGAGAAGGTAATGCAGGAAGATGCCAAAGCCGGTCTTGCCTTCAAGGGCTCCCGCAAACTGAACCTCCATAACTCCGTTATCCATATTGACAACAGTCAGAAGGAATCCCACGTTATCAAATTCAAGGTGGGTGGCCGCGACATGATGATGTACATTAACGGCAATCCCCGTGCGGCACAGGCCATCAACAACGAACTGAACGTGGAAATGAGCACGGACTATCAGAAGGTGTTTGGCAAGGTGCTGCGCTGGTTCTCCGGTATCAATACCAGCTATAATCCCGAATTCTGGCTTTCCAATGCACAGAGGGATGCCCTCTTTGCACTGATGAGCGTGGATGTGAAGGAAGACAGCGAGTATGGCAGGGCCTTCCGCAAGAACTTCGGCAGACTGCTCCGAGATACCCTTACCCCAGGAAAGAAGGGCGGAGCCTACTCCTTGAAGCGCAAGCTGGACAGCGGCAAACTGGGAGACGAGCGCCTGGACAAGCTCTATAAGGAGTTTGTGGACAATGGCGGTGTAACCGGTTACACTACCCTCAAAAACAACGAGGAATGGGAACTGGAGCTGCGCAAGTACACTGGGCAGGAGAAGAAGGCCGTTGCAGCCGTCAAGACTGCCTTTGAAGCGGTGCAGAACTTTGGCGAGGCCATTGAACAGATGACACGTTTTGCTGCCTACATCACTTCCCGCGAGCAGGGCAAGGAGATAAAGGATGCCGTGAACGATGCCAAGGAACTGACCGTGAACTTCAACCGCAAGGGTAGCGGCAAGGCCATCACCTTCAAGGAGGCGGCAAGGCTGCGCACCAAGACCGGCCATCCCCTGAATCCCGTGCAGAAAGCCTTTGTAGTGGCCGCATCCTGGCTCCCTGTCTATGGCCGCAGGTTCATCATGTTCTTCAATGCTTCCGTGCAGGGCCTTAATGCCATGTATAAGCTGTTCAAGAAGGACAAGAGGCGTATGGGAACATGGGCCGCTGCATACGTGGCACTGGGCGTTATTCAGGCCGTTATCCATGGGATGCTGGACGATGACGACGATTACTTGGACATTCCCGACTACGAGCGCAGGAATAACCTCCTGCTTGGTGGAAAGGGCGTGTATTTCAAGTGGGCACTCCCGCAGGAAGCCCGCGTGTTCTATGGCATCGGCGACATGGCCGTCAATCATATCATGGGCCGTACTCCGCACAGGAGCATCCTTTCGGAAATCCTTGAATCGGCCTCAGATATTGCTCCGCTGAATCCTGCCGGTGGCATTTCGGCCCTTGCGCCTTCTGCCGTTGTTCCTATTGTGGAAGTGGCGCTGAACCGCGACTACAAGGGCAGCAAGATTTACAACGACATGCGGTATCTCTCCGACGAGGAAAAGAAGCGCACGCCAAAGTACACCATGGCCTATCAGGGAACCGGCAAGCCGTATATCCTGCTCTCGCAGTTTGCCAACTGGCTTTCCGGTGGTGACTATGCCGATGCAGGCTGGTTTAACATCAACCCTGCCTCCGTTGAGCATATCCTCCAGGGTGCGACGGGCGGTGCGGGTACAACCATCGGCAAGTTCTACAAGGGAACCGTGGGACAGGTGCTTGGCGAGGACTTCACCGTGCGCAGCACCCCGTTCCTGTCCCGTATCCTTACGGTGACGGACGACCGCTACCGCAACGCGCATACAACGGAGCTCTTTGACTACTACAAGGCCGAGGCGGAGCACACCAAGAAACTCATCAACACCTACATCAAGAATGACGATGATAAGAAACTGGATAAGCTCTACGATAGCGAGGACTACGAAATTATGCAGATTTACGAATCATACAAGGGCATGATGAAGTATTACAGCGACGAGTTGAAATACACCACCGACAAGGCCGAGCGCAAAGCCCTCATGCGTGAACAGGATGCCCTGCGTAAAGAAATGATACAGGAAATATCCGACATCGGCAAGAACTAACCCCCTTTGGGTAAAGATAGACCGCATGAGAGAGTGCATTTTATGACCTTTGGGCCATAAAGTGCACTTTCTATGTTCAAAGCCGAACATCTAATAAAACGCAAGGCCACGCCTGCACAGATGGATTCTGTGAAGGTGCGCCGCAAGGAGCTCCGGGCCCGGCACAAAGACCCGCAGCTGCTTTCCCGTTGTGAACATCTGTGGATGAACTTCGCTTCCTTCCGTGAGGAACGAAAACGGGGCAACCGCTTCTATGACGGAGACCAGTGGGGAGACCTCATCACCGTGAACGGCAAGACCATGACTTACAGGGAGTACCTTGTGAGTACGGGCAATATCGTGATTCAGACCAACCAGATAAAGAACCGCGTGGATACCATCGCGGGCCTTCGGGTGAAGGAACGCACGGAGCCGGTGTGCAAGGCGCGTGACAAGGACGAGCAGCCCTATGGCGAACTGGTGACGGAGGGCGTACTGGCGAACTCGGACAAGAACCAGCTTTCGGAGCTGGAGCAGAAGTGGATTAAGGATGCGTGCAACGGCGGCTTGGCTGCGGCCTATGAATCCTACGACAACACTTCCGGCCCGAATGGCCGTCTGGACAGCTGGACGCAGTACATCAACCCTAACCGCCTTTTCTTCGATGCCGACGGCGTAGACCCGCGTCACTGGGACATTTCCGTCATCGGCCTTACACGCTATGCAACCCGTGAGGAAATGTGCGCCCGCTTTGTCCGCGAGCCGTCCGACTACGACACCCTGGCGCAGATTTACCCCAATCAGTTTGCCGTGCAGAAGGTGGACAGGCTGGGAGACTTTGAGGACAAGTTTGACGATACGCACCTTGTGTTCATGGATACCTCCGACCCTGTGCGCTGCTATTTCTGCGAGGTGTGGACGGAGGAATCCCGCGCAAAGATTCGCCTTCACGACACCAATGTGGGCAAGGAGGAGATCATTGACGCGGACGATTACGCCTACCGCAAGATAGTCAAGGCGGAGAATGAGCGCCGCAAGGCCCTTGCGCAGCAGGCGGGCTGGGGAGAGGACGATGTGCCGTATATCATCGGCGACGGCTACGGCTCGGATGATACGGAGCGCAACGGCTTCTTCATGGAGACCTACTGGTACTGCCGTTTCCTGGCTCCGGACGGAACTATCCTCTGGGAAGGGGAAAGCCCCTATGCCGACAGGAGCCACCCTATCACGCTCTTTACCTATTCGTATATTGACGGCCATATCATCGGCTATAACCATGATGCCATAGACCACCAGATTGCCATGAACCGCCAGTGGGTAATGAGCGAATGGCTCAAACGCGAGGGCGCAAAGGGCCATGTGGTGGTGCCGAAGGATATTGTTCCGAAGGATGTGAGCTACAAGGACTTTGCCCGCAGCTGGACGGCCATTGACGAAATGGTGTTCATTGAGCTGGACGAGACCAAGAAGGACTTGTGGCCGAAGGTTATCACGGGCGCAGCGCAGAACTGGGATGCCTCGCAGGAAATCCGGCTCATCAAAGACCTCATGGACAGCGGCTCGCCCATCAACGGAGCCTTGCAGGGGAAAGACCCCGGACGCGCCACTTCGGGAACGCTCTATGCGCAGATGACCACCAACGCCTCTACGCCGGTGGCGGCTTTCCTGGAGCAGTACCGCAACTTCATCCGTCAGGCCCTCATCAAGAAGATGAAGAATATTGCCATGTTCTATGATGCGGAGCGCTGGCGGAAGATTGCAGGAAGCCTTGACAGCCTTACGGACTTCTCTACGGTCAACCTCAACGATGTGGCCGACATTGAAATGGATCTGGAGCTCATGGAAAGCGCGAACTCGCTGGAGGCCCGCGAAATGCAGGAGCAAGACCTGTCACAGATGCTGGTGGCGGGTATAATCACTCCCGACGAATATATGCAGCTCTCCCGCAAGTCCTACATTCAGAAACTACGGCAGATGCGGCAGGCCCGACAGGCCGAGGCAGAAGCAGCACAGCAGGCCGGGATGCCCGTGGAGACCGCGCCGGAAGCGGCTCTCCGGTCGGAGGCACCGGCTGCTCCTGCTCCTTTTCAATAGCACCTCTTGTTCATAATTGGTTATATTAGTTTGGCGAGGCGGAGACGTTCTTTCACAAAGGCGCGTCTCCGCTTCTCTTTGTCCTCATCTGTCATGCCGTTTGCCTCAAAGCGGTCTGCGGTGTAGTAGTAGCAGCCCCTTCGGAGGGTGTTCATCGTGAGCAGGCGTGCGGCCACTCCGTACACGTGCTTTTCTATCTTGAACTGGGTTTTGTTGTAGGTGACAAGGTGGTCTGGGCGGAAGGAATTGGCGGCAAGATAAATGGTGTTGCCTTCCATGGCGTGCCGCCTTTCTGCGGCATCTACACCCTGACGGTAGATATGGCGGGCATAAAGGGTGACAAAGAGGATGGCGGGCTTTCGGAAAAGTTTTCTGAAAAAGGATTTGATGTTCATGGTATATAGGATTAAATGTTTGCAAGTCCGTAGCGGTCTCCGCTGATATGGTCTTTGGCCGTCACTTCGGCCTGTTTTATCCAGGCGGGCATGGGCATTTCCTTGTAGCATACCCACAGGCCGATGGCACGGGACATCACCACATCGTCGTGCTTGCCGTGCTCGGCATTGGTCTTGCCGTGGTCTTCCATGTAGGAGGCCATCTGGTCTGTGCAGTAGCGGCTGGGCTCGTCCCAAAGGTCGTCCCGCAGACACTCCTTCATGAAGTTGATAATCTTGGGCTTGGTGAGGCGGTTGGTCTGGAAGCCGTACTTGAACTCCACGGAGCCGTCGGCCTTTTCCTCCGGAGCGCTGCGCATGTAGATGTTCTTGTATATCTTGGCCACAATCTCCATGATATACTCAAACGGGTCTATGCCGTTGTTTCGCTCGGCATCCATGCTCTCCATGGTGTTGGATTCAATGATCAGCTTGGCGTTGTTGTACCAAGCGGCAAGGCGCATGGCGTCGTAGGCTTGCAGGTCGGGGTCGGCCTTGTAGTTCATTTCGGCCACAACGCCGGGTTTTCCGCCCAGGCCGAAGTCCTCCATCATCAGAAGGCGGTCTATGACGGTGATGGCCGCAGGGTCGGCTCCTTCGCTTGCACCCCTGCGCGGGTCAAGGATAACCACGTAGCGGTCGGAAACGGGCGAATCGTCCGGCTTTTCCCAAATGCGAAGGTTGCCGGTGGAGTTGGGGATGAAGCGGATGTTTTGCAGGGCCTCCTGTCCCTTCTCTCCGTCGGCCACAAGGTCTCCAACAAAGACGGGCTCGCGGCATTTCTTGGCCTTCTCCTGTACTTGGAACGGGTCAAAGACATGGTTTCCTGCCGTGAAGAAGGCTTGCTCTGGGGTTTCGGGAGCTTCGTTGCACATCTTGGCAAAGGACAGGCGCAGGCGGCGGAACCTGTACCAGTTGATGTGTTCCAAGGTGCTGCCGATTTCCCAGAGCCACCAGTAGTATTTGCCGGGGTCTTTCCACTTGCCGTTGGGCGTTTCGTCGTTACGGTGTTCGTAGAGCCACTGAACGAACTCGCTTTTGTCATCTATTGGCTTTACGTCGTATATGATGTCGCGGGAGGGGATGAAGACCTGCTCATAGCCGCCTTTGCCGTCGTTGCAGGAGTCCCAGACCTTGGCAAAGTAGTCGTCGGAGCTCTTGGCGGTGGATTCCATGACGCGCATGGTGTCCTCATCGTCCGTCATACCGCCTTCAATGTCGGCAATAATGTCTTCGGACTGCTTGCCGGGCGTGTCGGGCCATACGCCCACCTCGGAGTAGTGCGCTCCGTTAATATCCTTGGAACGCAGGGTGTCGGGCTTTTCTGCCGTTCCCACATAGATAAAGCCTTCCAATATCTGTTTGCCGTTCTGGTCTTTGATGGCGAAGGCGTGACCGGTGCTGTCGGCAGGAGAAAGGGAGAGTTTTGTTTCGTCCGGCAGGCCCAAATCCCATGCCGGATAATCCTTGATGGTGCGTTTGAGCATGGTGAGGATGGTCTGGGATGCGGACGAGGTGTGCGCGGCAATGGCAAAGGAATGAAACTCGTTCCACTTGAACATGAGCCACACCTGGTAGAAGAAACAGAAGGTGGAGCCGCCCCACTGACGGGCTTTGAGGATGATAAGGGATATGGGTGCGCCCTGCGCCCGCAACTGCTCGCACTTGGCAAAGGCGATGAGCTGGGGCATGTTGAGGACAAAGCGCACGCGCTTTTTCAGCTTCTTGTGCCTGATTTTGATGCAGAAGAAAGCCCATGCCACCATGTCGTACTTATGCCTTACACGACGGAGCCGCCTTTCAATCTCCAGCTCGGAGGGAGCACCGTACTTCCATTTCTTGGTGGCAATATAGTTGGCGATGGTCTTGGCCTTGCGTATCTCCTTCACCAGCTTGTTCTGCATCATCTCCGGAGGAACCCACTGCACGGGTATTGCGAAGTCGGGGATGCAGAGCTTGACGCGCTTTAGCCCCGTGAGCTCGGCAATGCCTTCGCCGGTCACGGGGTCGTAGTTTGCCCGTAACCGTTCCCACCGCTTGTCATTCTCGGCCAGTATGCTGTTAATAATATCTTCTTGCATCGCTGGTGAGTTTTAGCCAGCCGCGTTTGAGGGATGCCCCGGCCATGCCAAGGACAAAGGCGGCTATGTGGGTTGTGGCGCTGAACTTCGGGATAAAGACCATCGCCAATGTGACAACGAGAAAGACTATCACCGTGGGCTGCTTCCACCACTTGCTCTTAAGGGATGGGGTGTTCAGCCCCAGCACGGCATACAGGACATTGGAAAAGCCGATGACGGGACGAAGGGATAGAGGATACACCAGCACGGCTATAAAAAAGGCCGCTGGAAGCAGTCTGCTACATTTTCGTGACGGCACGAAAATGCTCCATGCTGCCAGGCAATTGATTACAAGATGTAAGAAGTTGGCATGGAAGAAGGAGTATGAAAGCGCACGGAACCAGTAGTGTTCCGTTCCCAAAAGGTACTCCGGAGCACCGAAGGCGATTTGCATCGCCACGAGCAGCAGTATGAGCACAATCCTTACCATCCGCTTCGCTTCCTCACTTTTCTGATTTCTCCATACAGGAGGCGGCGGGCTCCTTCGGTGGTGATGTAGAATTCCGGGGCTGGCTCGTCCACAAGGATTTCCATGATGCGCTCACGGGAGAGGCCGCAATCGGGATGTTCGGCAAGGTACTTTTGGTACATGCCGTAGAGCTGCCATACCTGTTTGCGCGAATTGGAATTGAGATTGATGAGGGAGACTTTGCGGCCAATCCGGCCCACCAGGTCGGAGGCGATTTTTGCCTCAATGAAGAACCTTGGTGCGGGCTGCTTGCTGGCGTAGCGGGCCACTTCGCGCATGGACGCAAAATGACCTTCTTCCAGGCACCTTTTGTAAACGGAGTACAGGGCCTCGGCCTTCTTCCGTTTTAGCTCTGTATCCCTCATACAGATAAGAAGGCGTAGTCCCAGCGCAAATTTAGTGAAACTTTTTCACTTGACAAGTCCGTTTGGGTAAAGATAGACCGCGAGCCCCGCTTGAACGCGGTATTTTTGGGCAGATTATGGCAAAGTAACTGTATTACCCTATGGCAAAATCTGATAAAACACCCAAACCGAGCGCCCGTGAAAGCCTGCTTTCCCGCGCCCGTGAACGCTACCCCGACCGCACCTTTGCGGATATTGGGGCTGAACCCGCAGAGGGAACCGCCGATCTGGACGAGGCCATTAACGAAATGCTGACGGACTTCACCACCAACCAGGCGGCTTATGACGAGAACAACGGCAAGCTCCGTGACCTGCTGATTTCCGACCCTTCCGCTGCCGAATTCGTGCAGAAGTGGGTAGAGACCGGAGACCCGCGCACCGCGCTGGTGGAGACTTTCGGCGACGACCTTGGCATGAGCGAGGAAGGGCAGGCCAAGTTCAAAGACCAGCTTTCCGGCTGGCGTGAACGCAAATCGGCCAATGATGCCTTGGAGGCAGAGGCCGAAAGCAACTGGCAGGCATCCCTCCAGGCCCTTGAAGACTGGGGCAACGGGAAGAACCTCTCCCTGGAGCAGAAGCGCGATGTGATGCTGCGCCTTTTGGCCATTACCTTCAACGGCATGGAGAACAAGTACAGCGCAGAGGACTTTGACCTGGCCATCAACGCCATCAACCATGACACGGATGTGGCCGCTGCCCGTCAGGAAGGCGAGGTGGCAGGACGGAACGAGCGCATTGCCGCTGCCCGTCGTGAACGCACCGCAGCCGCAGCTATGCCTCCCGCACCTACCGGACGGCAGGGCGGAGCCATGAGCGAACCCAAGCCCAAGAAAAAGAGTTTCTGGGGCGAAGTGAACAACGGATAACATCAAAACCATTTTGATACTATGATTAAGTTTCTGAAAACCCACAAGATGAGCGTCCTGTCAGCGCTGCTTGTGTGCGCCGCAGCTCTGCTGGGAGCAGACCTCGGCTTTGCTATGGCAGTAGACCCGGTGGAACTGGCACCCGACGCCAATCCTTCGGAAAATCTGAAACCTATTAGTGCGGAAAACCGTGAAGGCCGTCCTGCGGACGAAGCTCTCCAGGCAGACGAACAGGGCACGAAAACCCAGCTCCAGGGCCATGCCGCCACTGCAACGGATGTACGTGATGCTGGTTTGGAAGCAGAGGACTACGATCAGGAAGTGGACGAGTTCCAGAAGTTCAAGTTCCCTACCGAAACCCTCATTGCCCGCAAGTGCCGTCCCGTGAAGGTAAAATCATACACTCCCGAACATGGCCGCACCGGCAGCACCAACCTTACGGCCAACTATACCGGCAACAGCGTGACCATTACTGCTGGCGTAAACATTTCGGGCGTTTATACCTATGCCGACAACGTACTGCTCCTGCCCCGCAACGCATTCGACAACGTAGAGTGCCTGCTTGAGTATTCCACCGTCCTGCTTCGCAAGGTGGCCGGATACAAGAAAGACGAGGAAGGCAATCAGGTGCACGATGGCGAAATGGTTCTGTTCGTCCTCAATCACAAGGATACCGACGAGAAGATTCGCTTCAAGATTCTCAATCCTCCTGTGCAGCGGGCCTCCGGCTCCGGTGATTCGGCCATTGCAGCCACATCCGTCACCATCGCCCCGGACACCAAGTTTGTCGTGATGGCTACCGCCGGCTCCGAGTCCCAGATGCATGTTGCTTCCGAGACCTACCTGCCCGTCAAGAGCAAGGTTACTCTCCAGAAGAAGATTTGCACCGCCGTTATCACTGACGAGTTTGAGGAGCAGGACAAGAAAGTTCCCATCAACCGTAACCGCGTCCTCCGTAACATGGAGACCAACTTCAAGCGCAAATGCTCCCGTTCCCACTGGGCCAGCACTGGCTCTCGTCTCCAGGTGTGGGTGCCTGAAATCAACAACCGCGAGGATACCTTCGTAGAGACCGGCGTTATCCGTCAGATCCCTATGCTGTACACCTACGGCGCTGAATTCACCGACGACGACCTGCTCGCCATCAACACCCTCCTCTTTACCGAGAATGCCGTTTCCGATGAGTACGATGTAGCCTGCGGCAAGAAAGCCCTCACCCGCTTCATCAAACTTGTCCGCGATAACGAGAAGTACCGCGACGTGGCCAAGGTGGAAGTCTCCGAATACGGTATTGTCGTGCGCCGCTACCGCGACAACTTCGGTACGCTGAACTTCTACTGGGATCCCCAGCTGGACGACCTGGGCTATGCTGAGTACATGTTTGCCATTGACTGGAAGCATGCCGACCGTCTGTATAAGATGAACGACAAGAAGTCCCAGCGCGACATGTCCAAGACCGGCGAGGCCCGCGAGGCCAAGGAATACAACCTGTGCCGCATTGACTGCATCCGTCTCAACGGCTACAATGCTGCCATGATTGTTCCTTCCAATATCGCCCTTGATGCGTCCCAAACCGGTGGCATTGAAGCCAAGTTTGAGCAGACCGCTACCATCACCGAAAACACCGACAAGACCAAGAAGTATTACCTGACTGCCGATGTGCCGAGCCTTGGTTTCAAGGCCGGAGATGTGGTTGAGTATGGTGCCGAACTGGAGCAGTGGATTCTGTTCCAGGGCTTGATTAACGACGCCGCTTAAAGTGAATACGCACGCAGGGAGGGCGGCTCTGCCCTCCCTGTATTTCTTTAACAACGACTAATTATGACAACAAAAGTTTATGGTATTCATGGCCGCGCTTCGGCTATTCTCCGCATCCCTACTGGAAGCGGGAAAGCGGAGTACCGTGCCGAATTTGAAAATGGCTTGCCGGGCGCTGGCGCGAATTACAGGCCCGCGACCTTCTCTACTGCCGACCCTATTGTGCAGCGCATTTTGGAGACCAGTCCCCACTTCGGAAAGACGTATGTTCTTTGGCGCGTATGGCACGAAGAAGACGGCAACAAGGCTGCACCGGCGGCAAAATCGCAGCGCATGCCTGCTGAACCCTTGGAAGGCATTACCACCAAGGAGGAAGCCGTGGCCTACCTTAAGAGCAAGGGTGCCAAGGCGACCAACCTCAAGGATGCCGAATCTATCCTGAAATATGCCGAGAAGATTGGCGTGTCTTTCCCCAACCTGACTATCTAAACGATGATTACCCTCCGCGTATCAGATGCCGTTGAGCTCGTCCGGAAGAACCTGGACGAGCTTGACCCCAACGGCTCCATCATGATGGACGATGAGAACGGCTCTGCCGATGAGTACGGGGACAACATGTCGCTGGACGATATTGTTGCGCGTACCCTTCCCGAAGCTATCAACGCCGTGCATCTTGGAGCCCCTGTGCAACTGCTGGAGGGCAAATCCGTAGCGGACGAGGACTTGGTTTCCGTCAGCGTACAGGCCGACGGAATCCTGTCCTTCGCCCTCACTACGGGCACACACTTCCTGCGGCTGGTGGCCTTTGAAGCCGCAGACTCCGACATCGTAGTAACCGATGTACTGGGCGAAGCATCGCCCGAAGGCCGCAAACAACTCAATCCTTACATCCGCGGACGGGCCGACCGTCCCCGGCTTGTTCTTTCGCAGGGACGGCACACCGGCCCTGTGTTCAAGTATTATTCGCTGGATACCGGGCGCGAGAGCTTCCCGTCTTATGTAAGCAACCCTTCCAGCGCAATCTATAAACTCTCCTTCTTGCAGGAGCAGTTCTTTGACGAGAGCGCGACGGAGTACCCGATCTGCCGCCGCCTTCGTCAGAACATCATTGACTGCCTGACCGCCATGGTGCTGGAAACCTACAACAACCAGCAGGCACAGGCATATTACCAGAAAGCAAATTCTTATTCAACGATATAAGCAATGGAACGTATCAGACTTGGAAACAATATCGCCATTTCTTGGGCGCTTTATGA